>WFXT01000256.1 GCA_015490475.1 Bacteroidota bacterium | reverse complement strand
TACAAAATAATGCCTTTTGAGAACATGGTTGTTATGCAATGTCTACCACAAAGCACTTTTGACTCCCTGATAAACATAATTCAATCACGAGGTTGGTATGCAAAAGTCTATTATCGGAAGTGTGATTCTTGTTGTTTAGTTATACTATCTGATTACCTTGCTACCGGTGGTGATGACCTGCCATTTCTTAAAAGGTTTGACTTTGTTCCTCTGCAAAATCTCCTGTTGAGAGATGCATTCCGAAAAGGATTTGAAATACCGGATTGATATTGGCAGACGAAAAACTATTCAATTTTTGCTTGGCTCCTCTACCCTACCCCTATGGCTACCTTCTTGCTTGCCTGCCCCAACAGAACCATTAGCCATATTACACACAAATGATTGGCATAGCCATTTTGAACCATTAAAAAATGGTAAGGGAGGAATAGGACGACGACTGACTCTAATAAAACAGCTACGAAAACAATATCCTCTAAGCATTCTCGTTGATGCTGGCGACTTCTTTCAAGGCACCCCATACTTCAACTTTTACAAAGGTGCCCTTGAAATAGAAGCAATGAACAAAATGGGATATGAAGTAGTTACACTTGGCAATCATGAATTTGACTACGGCATAGATAACCTTGCAACACAACTCCGAAAGGCAAAGTTTACTGTTGTTAACACGAATTACCTTATTAAGCATGAATCGCTGAAATACATTGTAAAACCATGGGCTATCGTTAGAAAAAAGAATTTCAGAATTGGTTTTGTTGGTGCTGGCATTGACTTGAAAGGACTGGTCCCTGAAGACCTGTGGAAAGGAATAACATATCTTGATCCCATTAGTGTTGTTGACTCTATGGCTGCAGAACTAAAAAGAAAAAAATGCAATCTGGTTGTTTGTCTTTCCCATCTGGGCTACAAAAAACACGGTGACAGACTGACAGATATTGATTTGGCACAGAATACCAGATACATAGATGTTATCGTCGGAGGACATAGTCACACAGTTTTGAACCCGCCCCAAATAGTACATAACAAAGACGGTGAACCAGTGGTTATTGCACAAGCAGGCTGGGCAGGACAGTATGTCGGTCTTCTACTTTTTAAAACAAAAGGTTCTGATTCCATGGAATTTAGCTCAGGGAAAACTGAAAATATCTAACAAAGAAATTCACCTTTATGGTCTATAATGCTAATTTTCAGGAATTATTTGAGAATTCATATCATTTTCCCGTGGCAAGTATTTAATTGCTATTCAGTTCCCACATTTCACACCTTTCATTTGGAATTAGTTTTACATCTTTGCAATACGGAAATTGATATGTATGACAAGAGATGCTCATAGTGTATGGAAAGAATGTCTGAGAATTATAAAAGATAATGTTAGCAGAGAAGAATTTGAGGCGTGGTTCAAACCTTTGCAAGCAGTTAAATTGGAAAATGGAAAGCATCTCATTTTACGTGTTCCAAGTTCATATTACTATGAATGGCTGGAAGCAAATTATATTGGACTTCTGAAAAAAGTGTTAAAACGAGTCCTGGGACATGGTGCATCATTATCATATCAAATAGTTGTGGATAAACAGAACAATAAAGGTATGAACGTACCTAGCACCAGACCAGAACATTTTGATCCTAACTTATCCAACATCATAGAACTATTAAAAAACCCTTACGCAATACCTGGAATAAACAATCGCTTCATAAAAGCCAACAATTTGAATCCTTCCCTGACATTTGATACCTTCGTAGAAGGTGATTGCAATAGACTTGCTCGTTCAGCAGGCATTAGAATAGCAGAAAAACCAGGAGAAACGTCATTCAATCCATTCGTGGTATATAGTGATGTGGGCTTAGGTAAAACACATTTAGTTCATGCAATAGGTAATGCCATTCTTACTAAACACCCAGATAAGATGGTGGTTTATACCACAGGTGAGATATTTACCAATCAATTTGTTCAGATGTTAAAGAGGCAAGCCATTGACGACTTTATGCAATTCTATTACAATGCTGATGTCTTAATTATTGATGATGTGCACAACTTGGCAGGACGAGAAAAAACACAGGAGGTCTTGTTCCACATTTTTAATTTCCTTCACAATAGCAGAAAGCAAATAATTATAACTATTGACCAGCCACCTATAAAACTTAAAGGCTTTACAGAACGATTACTATCACGTTTCAAGTGGGGGCTCTCTGCAGAACTAACCAAACCAGACTATGAAACTAGAAAAAAGATTTTATATGCTAAAATGAAGCAAGAGGGCGTTACCCTGCCAGATGAAATAATTGATTTTATTGCTCGTAACGTTACAGGTAACATTAGGGACCTTGAAGGTGTTCTCATTTCCACTCTGGCTCACGCAACATTAGACGAGAATAGTAAAATAACTCTTGACCTGGTCAGAAAAATTATAGGAACTCACATAGATAAGAGTGATTTACCTCTCAGTCTGGAGCAAATTGCTGCCGCTGTTGCTCAAAAGACCGGCGTCACATTGGAAGAAATGCGAAGTAAAAGCAGAAAAAGAAATATTGTAGTAGCAAGACAACTGGTTATGTTCCTCGCCCGTCAATTAACCGGTCTTTCTTTAAAACAAATAGGCTCATTTCTAAACAGAAGTGACCATACAGCAGTAATATATGCATGTTCTCAAATAGAAGATAAAATGAAGAAGGACCAAGCCCTTCAAAAATTGGTTGAGGGAATTAAATCCACCCTCAAAAGCGTTAATTAATACCGGAAGTTGTTTAACTTTGCAATAGACGGAGGGGTGCCGGAGTGGCCGAACGGGGCTCCCTGCTAAGGAGTTGAGCCGGGTAACCCCTGGCTCCGAGGGTTCGAATCCCTCCCCCTCCGCTCTCAGCCTTTAATTATCTGTTAGTCTTGATCATCAAAAAGTGTAATGATTTGTTTATGATGAGAGTCTTAATTACTGTCGCCTTGGCAGCAAGTATCTTTTTGCCTATAAAGACAGAAGCACAGATTATTACTGACCGCCCTACAGTGGCTCCCAACGCAATGATGGCTGTTCAAAAAGGCTCTGTTCAAATGGAAGCCACTGCTATTAGCAGGCAAGGTTATGGATGGACAATAATGCAAACAGTGTTTAAATATGGCATTTTCAATAGATTAAGCATTAATGCAGTATTGCCGGGCATAGTAATCGCAAATGAACAACTTTCCATAACTCCAATAACTGGTTTTTATGCAAAAGCAGGAATCATTCAGAAATCAGAAGGCACAGCTATGTCATTGGTACCTTTTATAAGATATAACTTAATGAGTAAAAGCATTGTGTGGTCTGTTACTGCACCTATTAGAATTGTAGGCACTAATAGAACTTATGCTGCGCTATCACCATATTATGCACCGGGACTAATAGGGTCTGACTTGACTACTTCTTTTAATTGGACTGGTGGGTTAAGTAGCTTCCACGAAGTTTCTCTTAGAGCCTCTTCTGATCTTAAAAGCGTTGCAACATTACTAAACGTTGGCATCACTTTGGCTTTATCTAATACACTTCAACTGGATGGTGGCACATTTATAACATTGACTCCTAATATAGG
>WFXT01000255.1 GCA_015490475.1 Bacteroidota bacterium | reverse complement strand
TTGCAAGAGCTGTTAATCAACTAGCAGAAATTTCTACTTCCCCCTTTATTGTATATTTCAACGACGACATATATGCTCTGCCTGGATGGGATTTTGAACTTGCTCAATGGATTCATTCTTTTGACCATGACAGATTTGTATTGTCTGCCACAATGATTGAGCCTGTAAACACAGGGAATCTGTGCGTTGTGGTAAAAGACTACGGCACAGACATTAATATCTTTAGAGAAACCGCTCTGTTGTCTGAATATAAAGAGCTATGCCGTCCTCATTGGCAGGGGGCAATGTGGCCTCCACTGTTAATGCCCCGAAGTTTATGGTTTGAAATTGGTGGATTTAGCATTGAGTATCCAGGTGGATTTTACACCGACCCTGATTTAATGGCAAAGGCTTATTATTGTGGTGTTAGAGATTTCATAGGCGTAGGAACATCGTTGGTATATCACTTTATGCAAAAAACAACCTCTAAACACAGTAATCGCAAAAAGCTTCTCAAATCAGCAAAACAAATTTTCAGGGCAAAATGGGGTATGAAGGCAAGCACATTTAAAAAACGAATATTGAGATTAGGTGAACCTTTGTTATCCATTCCCAGAGCCCAAATCATGACACTCATTAACCATAGCAAATAATTTATTCGCTCTATCTTTGCCTTTGAAAAAATAGCGAAATATGAACATGGAAGTAATGATTGCTCTGGCAATAGGCGGTGGTATACTTGCTCTTCTTTACGTTATCCTGCGTTCAATGTGGATTAAGAAGCAACCTGCTGGAATGGAAAGAATGCAAAAAATAGCAAGCTACATAGCAGAAGGGGCTCGCGCATTCCTCCGTGCAGAATATAGGATTCTCATCTGGTTTGTTCTGGTTGTTGCTATTCTACTGGCATTTACCGCAGGGAAAGAATCTCACTGGCTGATTGCCGTATCATTCATAGTGGGTGCTCTTGCTTCTGCTCTGGCTGGATACATTGGTATGACAGTGGCTACTATGGCAAATGTAAGGACCACGGAGGCAGCACGCTCCAGTCTAAACAAAGCTCTTAGGGTTGCTTTCGTAGGCGGTTCTGTAATGGGACTTGCCGTGGTAGGGCTGGGCCTTCTCGGAATTGGCATTCTGCTCCTTTTATACACTTACTATTTTGGCGCGGACACCCCAGAAGAA
Organism: Bacteroidota bacterium; assembly: GCA_015490475.1. Classification (GTDB taxonomy): domain Bacteria; phylum Bacteroidota; class Bacteroidia; order JAADEI01; family JAADEI01; genus JAADEI01. Next base: position 4,756 of record WFXT01000255.1, on the reverse strand, counting down.
ATTCAAAAAATTATGAACATAATTGCTGGATTTTCATTTGGTGCTTCTTCAATAGCCCTATTTGCCCGTGTTGGTGGTGGTATTTATACTAAGGGGGCTGATGTGGGAGCAGACCTTGTTGGTAAGGTGGAAGCAGGCATTCCAGAAGACCATCCCCTTAATCCTGCAACAATTGCAGACAACGTCGGAGACAATGTTGGGGACGTTGCAGGAATGGGTGCTGATTTGTTTGAATCCTATGTAGGTTCCATAATCAGTGCTATGGTTCTGGGTGCTGCTCTCGCCTTCAAGCAATCCGACTTTTCGTTAGGTATTGCTCTGGTTTTCTTGCCCCTTATACTTGCTGCTCTGGGAATAGTGGCATCCTTGATAGGAACATTCTTTGTGAATGTTAAGGAAGACGGAGACCCACAATGGGCACTGAACAAAGGAGAACTCGTTGCCGGAATTATTTACCTCGCTGGTTCTTATTTCCTTATTGACTATCTCATAAATGGAACTGTTACAACTGAGGGTGTCTTTGGCTATATTCAAGATTCCTTCACTGCACTTGATGTGTGGATTGCAACAGTAGTCGGCTTAATAGTCGGAATAGCCATTGGTTTTATAACTGAATATTACACGGGTGCAGGGAAAAAGCCAGTCTGGGAAATCGTAAAGCAATCCGTAACAGGCGTAGCAACAAACATAATTGCTGGATTAGGCGTTGGAATGAAATCAACTGCTATACCCATTATTCTGCTTGCAATAGGCATACTTTTAGCCTATTACTTTGCCGGTTTGTATGGAATTGCTCTTGCAGCAGTTGGAATGCTTGCCAATACAGGAATTCAACTTGCTGTTGATGCCTATGGACCTATAGCCGACAATGCAGGTGGAATTGCTGAAATGAGTGAATTGCCTCCTGAAGTGCGTGCCCGAACAGATAAACTGGATGCAGTGGGTAATACAACTGCTGCTATCGGTAAGGGCTTTGCTATTGGTTCAGCTGCATTGACAGCCCTTGCTTTCTTTGCCGCTTATATGACCGCTGTGGGACTGGACTATATAGACATAGCTAATCCTAAGGTCGTTGTCGGATTATTTATTGGCGGTATGATGGCATTCCTTTTCTCGTCCCTTGCTATTGATGCTGTCGGAAAGGCGGCAATGGCAATGGTTAAGGAAGTGAGAAGACAATTCAACGAGATTCCAGAATTGAAGGCTGCATTAAAAGTTATTAGCAAACACATAGATGAGCCTGTTGACCAATGGCCAGAGGAAGACAGGAAAGTTTTTGAGCAAGCAGAAGGTAAAGCAGAATACGGAAAATGTGTTGAAATAGCAACAACTTCTGCCCTCAAGAAGATGATGATTCCAGGCTTACTTGCAGTTATTACCCCCATTATAGTGGGCTTTGCAGGGGGACCAGAAATGCTTGGTGGACTACTGGCAGGTGTATTAACTACGGGCGTTCTGCTCGCAATCTTTCAAGCTAATGCTGGAGCAGCATGGGACAATGCTAAGAAGATGGTTGAACAGGGTGTGGAAATAGATGGTGTAAAATATGGGAAAGGCTCTGACTTGCATAAAGCAACGGTTGTCGGTGATACGGTAGGAGACCCCCTTAAGGACACATCAGGACCTTCACTGAACATCCTTATCAAGTTAATGTCGGTTATTGCGTTAATCCTAGCAGGAATCATTGCAGGTGGATAAACAGGAAAGCGCTATTCCGGATACAGAGATAAAAAAGACAAGAGAAATAAAGCTTTCAGTTATTGTTCCTGCATATAATGAAAAAGATAACGTTCCCCTTTTAGCCAAAGCTTTTGACAGTTTATTCAAAAAACACAATATAAAAGATTGGGAAGTAATTGTCGTTGATGACGGTTCTACAGATGGTACATTTGAGGTGGCATGTCAATATGCAAAACAATATCCATGGTTTAAAGTTTATAGACACGGAAGAAACCTTGGTAAAACACACGCTATACTTACAGGCTTTTTTCACAGTAAAGGCAAGTACATAGGTATTTTTGACGCAGACCTGCAATTTGATGAAGAAGACCTATTTAGAATGGTTGAAGAAATAGAAAAAAGCAAAGTGGACTTAATAGCTGGTTATAAAGTAGGTAAATATGAGAAACGCTTTGTGTCCCGAATATACAACTGGCTGACAAGGAAATTATTCGGCGTTCCTGTCAGAGATATGAATGCTATGAAAGTGATGCGTCGTGAAGTTCTGGAAGAGATTCCTTTGCGAAAAGACTGGCATCGCTATATAGTTGCTCTGGCATGGACATATGGATTCTCAGTATCTGAAATGCCGATAAAATTACGACCCAGGCAGTTTGGCGAATCAAAATATTCTGGAAAATGGAGGATAATTGTAGGAATTGCTGATTTAATAGCCGTCAGGCTATATACTATATTGACTCAAAAACCCTTATTGACTTTTGGAACTATTGGTTCAGTGTTTTTAGGTTTGGGAGTGCTCACAGGAATCATTGCCATTATAATGAGGGTAATGGGACATGGTTTTAGACCTTTGCTTTTTCTCGTGGTTTTGCTTATCACCGTGGGCTTGATATTTTTCCTGATGGGCTTCCTCGGAGAAGTAGTCGCTTCCATTCACGATGAGATAAATAAAATTCGGAAGACTTCTCAAAAAGCAAGAAACATATAAATTTGAACTTACTAAAACATGTAAGAATATGTCAGAAAACAAAGTTAATGAGTTCAACAAAGTGGCGGCAATAATTGGCAAGCCCGGGCTTTACACTCTGGAAGGTGTCTCCCCACGTGGATTTGTTTTAAAACCCATCAACGGAACAGGGATAATTTTCATAAGTGTCCATAGCAAGAAAGTAATGCTATTAAAAGACCTCGGAATATTCACAATAGAAGACACTGCTCCGCTGAAAGAAGTGCTCATAAACATGAAGAAGAAAGAAGAAGAAGGCTTAGCTGTTCCCGACGAGCATTCTGCCGCTGAAGAACTTTTTAATTACCTTAAAGAGGTCGTCCCCAATTATGATCAGAACAGAGTTAAGCTTTCTGATGTAAAAAAACTTATTAGATGGTACAAGATTTTGAAGGAAAATAATCTTTTGCCAGAAGAGGAAAAACAAGAGGAAAAAGGAGAAGCAAACACTGATTCTCCACAAGACACCAAAACGGAAAAAAAGAAGGCTACCCAAAAGAAAAGCCCCACAAAAAAATCCCCCAAAAAATGACCGACACAGAATTCATAATGGTATATATTCCGTGTCCCAGTGAGGAGGTAGCCGAAGACCTTGCATTCAAAGCAGTTAAGGAACGCCTTGCGGCATGTGCTAACATTCTCAAGGCAGGCAATTCATATTACTGGTGGAAAGGGGAAGTTCAGAAAGACCCTGAAACAATATTAATACTCAAAACCAGAAGTGCTCTATACGATAAAGTGCGAGAATTCATAGAAAAGAATCATCCCTACACCGTTCCTGCTATCCTCGCTATTCCTATCGTAAAAGGAAATGATAGTTATCTTAATTGGTTAAGGGAAGAAACTTTGCAATCCTGAAGATGAAGCCTGAACTGCCTAAATTACCAATTAAATCACTATATGAGTTAACCTATAAAAAGTTACATCCTCGCAAGGGAAGACTTCTTGTAGCTTCTCCTTTCTTATGGGACGTATTTTTCCCGAAAACTGTAATTCTGATTACTGAACATTCGCGAGATGGCACCGCTGGATTGGTTTTGAACAAGCCTCAAGATTTACCCGTAGGGGTCTTAATAAAAGAACTTGCCAACTACCCTGAATTTGTCATTTATAAAGGAGGTCCTGTTCAACTAAATAGCCTCTTTTTTGTGCACACTTTCAACGAGCTTCCTGGTGCCATTCCCATTCATGAAGGACTTGAATTATATTGGGGTGGTGACCTCCGAGAGTTAATTGACATGATTAAAAGGGGTATTGCAACACCCGAAAATACTAAATTTTTCTTAGGCTATTCAGGATGGGCACCTCTTCAACTATCCAAGGAAATGAAGGAAGAATCATGGTTCGTCTTGGAACCTCAGAGTCTTGACGACATATTCAAAATTCCGGAAGGACATAAAGGATGGCAGCAAATACTAAAAAAATCAGGGATTATACATCCTCTTGCATATATGATGCCGGAGCGACTGCTGGATAATTAGGAAACAACTACTAATGTTCCTTCCGAGTCCAAGAAAGCATAAACAACTCATACAATTCATCATAGGCTTTAATAACTGTATCTACCCATTCAGGAATGTGTTTAATGCAGTAGTCATCCACAAAGGGAATAGGAATTTTCTTCTGGGCACTAGATTCCAATCTCTCTAACAACCTATTGTCTTCTTGCCTTTGTCCTGTTTTTGATTGTAGCCATCCGATAAGTGGGCAAAATTCTTCTACAGATACTATTAAAGGGTTGAAAATATAAATACGTTTCAATTCATCAAGGGCTTGCTGCCACACATCTTCCCCAGCGAAATGATGCATTTTAGCACAATACTTTTTCATCCATAGAACTAAATCATTAAATGACATCTTTTCTCTACGATTCCACTGATAAGCCGAGTGGGAGGTGTTGATAAGTCTATCATACTCTCTTAACTCATATTCAAGGATAAACTTCCACAAATAATAAGCAAGCCGTATTACCCTAAAATTTCTTGTCAGGCTTTCCATAATTGGTAGGTGTTTCTCATACGCCTTTTGGAAATTCCCTTCGTAGAAGTGAGTAGCTATAATGGATATGGT
>WFXT01000254.1 GCA_015490475.1 Bacteroidota bacterium | reverse complement strand
GTCATTGAGCAGGCAAACCCTGAGTCTGTGTGCGTAGTTACCGTTGCTTTTGCTAACAAAGCACGTTTCTGAAATGAAACTTGATAATAAAATTTAAATGTTCCCAGAAAAAAGGGAGGAGAAATATGTTAACATGCATATTACAGGAAAATCCTTGAAGAGAGAGATTGCAAAAGTTGTAAAGAAAAATTATTTCACTCTTAATCAAGTGTTCTTGTTTGGTTCACGTGCCACGGGCAGATTTAGAAAGGATAGCGATTGGGACTTGCTGATAGTTATTAACGAAAGAATTCCATTAAAAGAGCGAAGGGAGTTAGCCCTGAGCATCTATCATCATCTGAGAAGAACCTTTCCAGAGGGTTCTTTTGACGTTTTTGTTAAGTCACTGGCGGATTTTAAGGAAGAAAGTCAAATTGTCAATACTGTTTCTTATATTGCATGTAAGGATGGTTTAATGTTGGAGTGAATTGCTTTGTATTGAGAACTGTAATGTATTTTGATCTGTTTTGCATGTCTCAGCATTAATGAATTTATCCGCTTTTTGTGAAACTTAATGTAGTCGTGTATCTGGATATGGAGTAATCTATAATAGGGTAAGCATTCTGTGAATAGGATGAGGTGATAACAGGCAACAAGTGGCATTATTTTAACTTTGTCTAAAAAATGATAGCGTTATTAGTAACCCTGACGGGAGGAGTTTTGGCGCCGACTGATAGACCAGATATGACAGAAAGTGCTTATGCTGTGCCTATAGGGAATGTTCAGGTTGAAACAGAGGCAGTGAGTATTGAGAAAATTGTAAAGGAAGGAGTTAGCATTGGAGAAGTGGTATATTTAAATTCACTCATAAAAACGGGCATTTTTAAAAACGCAGACGTTCATTTTGGATGGACAGGCTTGTTTTCACATCAGGAATTTGTTTTCAGATTCAGATATTCTTATGTTTCAGAAGGCTTTGCCTTAGCGGTGTTGCCACATGTAGGTTATGATTATTTATACTCACAAAAGGTGGACTACTTTGGAATATCTTTTCCCTTTCAAGCGGACCTATCGGAACGATTCTCTATAGGAAGCATGTATTCCTATTTTAGGATGGGTAATGAGAATAACCACTTCGCAACTTTGAGTTTAGGTTTTTCATGGGATAAAATGAGCCTATTCGTAGAAACTGCGTTGCAAAGGGAACAAACTTGGACAGTCTTTGTTAATTCAGGTATTGCTATTCAGCCTGTTCACTGGTTCCAGATTGATGCAGGTGGTTATTATAATATTACGAAGAAGGCTCTTATTTCTTTTGTAGGTGTTTCATTTGCTGTGTCATTCATGGGAAAAAGTTGAATTTCTAACGAGCCACTCGTTGTGAATGCAAAGTTGCACAGGTTGGTTGTTTTTGTATGCGTGAATATGCAAATGAGGTTCTGTTGAATTGCCTGAATTACCAACCAGACCAAGGAATGTGTTTGATGACACAGTGTCCCCTGTTTTGACCGCTACCGTATTGCTTTTAATGTGGGCATATAAAACTTCAAAGTCTTCATTGCACTTTACTATAACAAAGTTACCTGCAGGATTCAGGGTGTCCTGTCTGAATATGGAGGGTTTGCCATCAGGAAGTGAGTCAATAGCCCGAACAACTATACCACTGCAAATACTATATATGCTATCTTGCCATATATAAAAGTTTTCGTTGTTAGAGGGAAATATTCCTTTTGCACGTCGTCCCCCAACCATTTTAACTATGTCCAGTGCATATCTCTGTTGAAGCACTTCGTTATGCCTGTTGAGAATTAATGTGCTTCCCCCTTGAAGAACTACGTATGTTCCGTTTCTCAGAGGTGCTTCCACATTAACGCATGAGGAATACTTAAATGCAAGAAACACATCAAGTGTTATGAGTCCAAACAATATGGAGAATCCAATTAGTGTTCCCTTGCCGAACCAGTGGACAATTCCGGGAGCGTGCCATCCTGTTCGATTCCAATATCTAAATTGCCACAATAGGGCTACGGTAAATAAAGATAATACCAAATATCTCAACGGATACCAGAACATTGCCCACGGAGGGACATAGAAGAAGACAGGTAGGGCAGTGCTAATGAACAGAATTCTAAACAGTATTGTCCATCTGTCTCGTGCCCGTCGCACAAGAAAATAAACCCCAAGAAGCAATGGTATTATGACATACTGAATTACTATAATGACGGAAAACGTTTGGGTGTCCATAAAAACCTTGTTTCATACAAAATAAAGTAATCAGGAATCATCAATTCTGGAAGTTAGGGGATACTTGAGGTTTTTGAAAGATTTTATTTCTGCCCTAATTTCGCCCACAATGATTGGTGATGTGACCTGCAACACAAGGTGATTTTTATCGTCTGTTGCCCAGACACGCATCTTGGCACCTTCCTTAAATATAGTCCCTGCAATAAGGGTTGGTTCAAACACTATCGTTCTGAAAGTGCCATGGTCTGTTTTTAGGATTTCTCTGCCCACGAAGTAAACAGGTATTTTGTAAAGCCCACGGTCAAGGAACACTTCCACAACGAAAGAGTCGCCGGGTTCAAGATTTTTGAAGTCAATGGAGCGAACTATATACATAGCGGTCATAACATCGTAGGTACATGGATTGATGTCAAAAGGTTCTGGTTGTGGTTGTCTGTCCCTGCGTGACCATACTCTGTTTCGTTTGTAGTCAAATTCCAGTTCTTCGAGCAAGGTGTAGCCCCCTTCATACACATCTCGGCGGAACTTGTATGGTTTAAAAGTGGCTGTGTCAACCCAACTTTCATATACGTCTCTGACTTTATAGAACCACTCATAACTTTTGTATGTTTTGCCTATTCCATAGAAGTGATAGACAGGAATTCCGTAATATTCCCCTTTGCGAACGTTAAAGGTTACTTCCCCTGCTGGAACCCATAATAAACCCCAGTGGTAATATACTTTGAAAGTGACCTGTTCGCCAACCTGAAAAGAGACATAGTCTATTCCGCATACCATACCATTTTCGTCACGACTCTTATATAGAGCGAAAGAACTGACCATAAGCAGGAGTGCCAACTTTAATATGATGCTTCTCATCATTTGTTAAATTTTACGGTTAAGTTACACATACAGTTTATCAAAAAATATGCCATCTGCAATAGGCTTGTGAACCATTTACCCAAAAGCCTATGTTTGTATAAACAAATAACCGTGTTATGAGTGGATATAAGAAACTTCTTGAAAGAGCCCGTCAATTGCATCATCTTCACAGTGCAATAGCCCTTATGGAGTGGGATATGGAAACCTACATGCCCCGAGGGGGTGCCGATGCCCGTTCCGAAGCAATATCGTTTTTAGCCCGAAGGCTTCATGAAAACTTTATATCTGATGAAATGGGTGAGTTGATAGAAAATGCTCTTGCTGATTCGTCTCTTACAGAGAAGCAAAGGAAGAATGTTCAGATTATGAAAGAGGATTATGAGCGGGCAAAGAAGTTGCCCCCTGAGTTTGTGGAGGAGTTTAGTAAGACAACATCAAAGGCGTTTATAGTATGGGAAGAAGCCAAGAAAAAAAGCGATTTCTCTTTGTTTAAGCCCTATCTTGCTAAAATCGTTGACCTTAACATAGAAAAAGCGAATTTATTGGGCTGGGAGAAGCATCCTTATGATGCTCTGCTATCTGAATATGATAAGTCTGCTACGACAGACCTTGTGGAAAAAGTGTTTTCAACGTTGAAAGAACATTTTGTTGATTTCGTTCAAGATTTACTTGACCGAGAGAATATTGATGACTCTTTCCTTAGAAAATATTACGACAAGCAAAAACAATGGGAATTTACAGTTTTCGTGTTGAAGAAACTGGGCTATCCCTTTGATAAGGGAAGGATGGATTATAGCGAACATCCATTCACTATTGACATAAGTGTTGGTGATGTGCGAATTACTACTAAAGCAAATGAGTATTTATTAGGTGATATGTTGCTTAGTTCTGTTCATGAGATGGGACACGCTCTTTATGAACTGGGTTTACCATCTGAGGCAGTTGGAACGCCCATGTCTCAATCAACATCATTATCTATTCATGAATCTCAGTCCCGATTCTGGGAGAATTACATAGCAAGAAGCCTTCCCTTCTGGGAACACTTCTATACTGCTTTGCAGGGATACTTCCATGACCAGTTGAGTGATGTGTCTCTGTGGAAGTTCTATCGTGCTTTGAACAAAGTGAGCAGATGCCCAATACGTATTCAGTCAGATGAATTGACCTATCATTTTCACATTATGATCAGGTATGAACTTGAGAAAGCCTTAATAGAGAAGAATATGAGTGTTGATGACTTGCCTACAGAATGGAATGCCCGATATAAAGCCTATCTTGGCATTGACATCAAAAATGATGCTGAAGGAGTCCTGCAAGACGTTCACTGGTCTCATGGTACAATAGGTTATTTCCCCACATACTCTCTTGGAACATTTTATGGAGCACAATTTCTCTTTGCTATGGAGCGAGACATTCCAGAATTATGGCAACTGGTTAGAGAAGGTAACTTTACGCCAATCCATCAGTGGCTTCACAAAAACATATGGTCCCATGGCAGATTATTGACTTCTGAAGAGATAGCACAATATGCTACGGGAGAGGGTTTGAATGTCCACTACTTTATACAGTATGCAAGGAATAAGTATTTGCCGATATATGAGGGTGAATTAGAAGCAGTGTAAGGGATTGGCAGGCTATGTTTATTGGCTGAACTTTATCTTGATGGTATGGTTTTGCGTATGCGATGTTAGTTGGATAATGTAAATGCCGTTAGAGAGAGGAAGGGGTATATTTAACCAAGAGGATCCCTGTATATCGTTATAAGTAATGATGGTTTTGCCGGAAATGTCCGATAGGTGGATTGTCCATGTTCCTTGCGGTAAGTATAGTGTGATAGTGTTTTCTCGTTGGTACCACGCTATCTCGTTACTGTGATGTAAAGGAGTATTAACAGAGGTCAATTTTATGTAGATAGAATCATAGGCAACACATCCCAAAGAGTCTTCTACGCGAACCCAGTATAATCCACTTGATGATATTGAAATAGAATCAGAATAACTTCCTGTGTTCCACAGGAAAACATAAGGAGGAGTTCCCCCTTGTGCGTAAGCCCTAACAATAGGAAGGTTGGAAGTGTCAATATTAACCAAGAGTGGCGGTGCCAGTTCACTAATCGTGAAACTTCTTGAAGAGGAACAGTTGTTAGCATCCACTACGGTTACAGTATATGTGCCGGCGGACAAATTTGAAATATCTTCACTACTACTTCCTATGGGGGACCAATTATAGGTATAGGGAGGAGTACCGCCAGTAACGGTGATGAATATTGCTCCTGTTGATTCTCCACTGCAAGCAACGTGAACTATTGAATCAAGAGTTATGTTAGGGGCGTTGGGGTCAGATAAGGAAACTTGTTGTGTTATTGAGCATCCATTGGCATCAGTGACTGTTACTGTGTAAGTCCCCGCTGACAGAGAGGTTGCTGTTTGTGAGTTGGAACCATTACTCCATTGATATGAATATGGTGGGGTCCCTCCTGATACATAGATAGTTGCTTCTCCATCGTTATTTCCACAAGCCGAAGGGTTCTGGATATTTATGCTATCCACGGTCAGTGCAGGAGGTTCTATTATCTCAACCGAGACTATAATCTGGCAACCATAGAAATCACTGATAGTATCAATCCATATGCCAGCCCCAAGACCCCATATTGAATCACTGGTGGAATTGGAATTAGGAGGTGTAGGGGTCCAAGAGTGGTAATATGGCGGAGTGCCTCCTGTAGGTGTTACTTTAATCCATCCGTCACTAGAACCTGCACATGAAAGGTCTCCTTTAGTAAAAGAAACACTAAAGTTATCACAGGTATTAAAAGGGACACATACGTCCACCATTGCTCCACTGGAAGCAATTCCTCCTGAAGCAGTGTCACTGGAAACTGTTGCTATAATTCCGCCTGAGAGGGTATCCCATCCTGTTGATAATGCTCCTCTGTTTAAGAGGGTGTCAAAACATCCCGTAGTGATTATGTTACCTCCTGTGTCCATTTGTAGAAGAATGAGGTCGTAGTCTCCATTGCCTAATGTAGATGTCCATCCTGTTATAATATAATCGGGTTCGGCGGTGGAAGATAGGGTTATTGAGTATCCATATTCCGCTACTTGCCCTCCTATGGTTCGTGTCCATATAAGATTTCCCTGTTCATCAAGTTTTACTACATAAACATTACTATTTCCAGGACCGAAAGACGTTGTCCATCCAACAACAACAAAAGAACCTTCTGGAGAATAGAGCAAGTCTGTCCCCCATTCGTCACCAGTGCCTCCTATCGTTTTGCTCCAGATGACATTTGCTAAGGAATCTGTTTTAATCACATATACATCGTTTCCGCCCTGTCCGAAGGACCTTGAGGTGCCAGCGATGGCAAAGCCTTTGTCAGGGGTCTCTATTATAGAGATCCCTCTTTCGTCATCGGTTCCTCCTATGGTTTTTGTCCATAGGACATTTCCTGAATTGTCCAGCTTTATAAGATAAATATCGTGCCATCCTTGAGTGAATGTCAGAGTATATCCAACAATTACCATGTTACCGTCCGATGTCCGAATAATATTCCTTCCATAGTCGTCATAAACTCCCCCAATGGTCTTTGTCCATAGAAGATTTCCTGTATTATCAAGTTTGATAATATACACATCTAATCCTCCTTGTCCATAGGAATTTGTACTTCCTACTATAATATAGCCCCCGTCTGTAGTTTCTACAACGGCTTGACCATAATCAATTCCACTTCCCCCAATAGTTCTTGTCCATTCTACGTTTCCTGAAGCATCAATTTTAACTACATAAACGTCTGGGTTTGTTGGACATCCGGAAACGCAAAATGAATACGTTCGGCCCGCTATTATATAGCCTCCGTCCGAAGTCTGGGCAATGTCCAAACCCCAGTCCTGGTCTGTTCCTCCTATTGTTTTTGCCCATTCCAGATTGCCTGCACTGTCGGTTTTTAATACATAAATGTCAAGACTGCCCTGACCATACGAAGCTGTGTGCCCTACTATAACGTATCCTTTGTCTGATGATGTTATTATTTTCCTTCCCATGTCACTATTTACACCTCCTATGGTAATCACCTGTGCTTGCGAGGGATGTGAGAAAGTGATAAAGCTAAAGAGAAGTACGTGTAGCCTATTGATTATCAACATTGCTTTTGTGTACCTCATTGGTTAATGATTTTGTTTTAACAAATATATAGAATAAATGTTAAATTAGTCGTGATGAGAATCATAAGTTAAAGCCATACTATTTAATGATGTGAATCTTGTTTGTGTGCCCTGTATAATGCTAATTAATCAGGTTATCATTATTTGGTATTTTACGACGATTATGATTGTAAAGTTTATTTGCAATAGGTTTTAAAAGTTTGTTTATGTAGATTATAGGTGTTAGTATATGTGGAATTTGGATCTCATATTGAAATTGTCTCCTTAATTAAATTGTTTTACTGTCTGTGTTGACTGTTGCAGCTCGGAGATAATAATTTTATAAAATGGCATTTTCCTTCGATTGCCAGCAGATGTTGAGTTTATCTTGAAGAAAGCAACTAGTGGATTTGTAACATACTATATTCACTTAAACAAATTCTTCCACTTTTCGCCTTGTAGTTTCTTTTTGTGTCTGAGGATTTTGGCTTCCACATAGAAAACGACTTCTTCCATAATGTTTTTGGCAAGGTCGCCAATCCTTTCCAGTTTTCGTACTGTTGACAAGGCATACAGCCCTGGGTGTAAGTATTTGTTTAGGTCCTTTTTGACCAGATTTTCGAGCCTTTCTGCTGCCTTTTTATTGGCTTCGTTAACACTGCTGTCCAGTTCAAATATTTCCTTTGTTAATGAAGTGTCTTCTGTTTCGTATGCTCTGATTGCCAATTGTAGCATTTTCTCGGCGGTCTGGAAACATTGCGGAATGCGAAGTTCTTCAAGGAGGTCTTCCGGGAATTGTTGTTCTGTTTGAAGCACGTATTTTGCTATGCTATTGGCGTTGTCGCCTACTCGCTCTAAGTACAATATTATTTTAAGAGAAGCGATGACAAGCCTTAAATCGGTTGCAACAGGAGAATAGAGTGCCAGAATGTTTTCACATTCCCTATCCAGCTGCAGTTCTCTGGCGTCAATATACTTTTCTCGTTCATTGACCATTCGGGCACGTGTCTGATCAAAATTCAAAAATGCCTGCTTCGTTTCGCTAACCTGTTGATATACGTCCCAACCCAGCTCTGCTACATTCCGCTTTAAGTCATTGAGTGCTTCTTCCAGTATTGTCATAACACGGCTAAATTAAGAACTTTCATGGTAATATAAGCAAAATACAATAACTTTCAGGCAAAAAAAGTTTAATTTTATAAATAGGGAGAAAAGAAAAGGCTTATGGCACAAGCAGGAGAACTACTGTCACAGATTAATTTCCCTTCTGATTTAAGGAAGTTGCCCAAGGATAAATTACCACAGCTATGTAAGGAACTTAGGGAGTTTATAATACATCAGGTTGCGGAGACTGGAGGACACTTTGGAGCCAGTCTCGGAGTCGTGGAATTAACAGTTGCTCTACATTATGTTTTTAATACTCCGCATGATCTAATAGTGTGGGACGTTGGTCATCAAGCTTATGGACATAAGATTTTGACTGGCAGGAGGGAACATTTTAAGACATTACGGCAATTTGGTGGGCTAAGTGGATTTCCCAAACGTGATGAAAGCGAATATGACACATTTGGAGTGGGACATTCATCTACTTCTATATCTGCTGCTTTGGGTATGGCAGTGGCTTCTAAGTTGAGAGGCATTGACAGACACGTTGTTGCAGTGATTGGTGACGGCGCTTTAACTGCCGGACTTGCCTATGAAGGCTTGAATAATGCTGGAGCAATGCCCGATGTTAATCTGTTAATCATTCTCAATGATAATTCTATGTCCATAGACCCTAATGTAGGTGCTATAACTAAATATCTAACTGATTTAACAACATGGTCATTGTATAACAAGTTCAGAAACGAATTATGGAATGCACTTGGCAGGGTTAAGGAAAAATTCGGCATTCCAGCTCAGGAAATAGCTTCTGCCATTGAACATAAAGTCAAGAATACAATTTTGAAAGGAGGTAATTTGTTTGAAGCACTTGGAATAAGATACTTCGGACCGGAGGACGGACACGATGTCTTGAGGCTCGTTGAAATCCTTGAAGACCTCAAAAAGATAAAACAACCCAGACTACTGCATATTAAAACGGTTAAGGGCAAAGGCTACAAGCCGGCGGAAGAAAATCAAGTCAAGTGGCATTCAACGGGCAAGTTTATCGTTGAAACAGGAGAACCTTTGGATAAACCGAGTAAACCATCACCACCAAAGTATCAGGAGGTCTTTGGACACACTATGATTGAATTGATGCGACAGGACGACCGTATAGTTGCTATAACACCAGCTATGCTTTCTGGTTCTTCATTGACTATTACCATGAAAGAGTTTCCTGATAGAGTGTTTGATGTTGGCATTGCCGAGCAGCATGCAGTGACATTTGCTGCGGGGTTGGCTACGCAAGGTATGAAACCTGTGGTAGCTATTTATTCCACTTTTTTACAAAGGGCTTATGACCAAGCTATCCATGATGTCGCCATTCAAAAACTGCATGTTGTTTTTGCCATTGACAGGGCAGGACTGGTTGGAGCAGACGGACCAACACATCACGGAGCCTTTGACATAGCATATTTAAGACCCATTCCTAATTTCATTTTGTCGGCACCCTTGAACGAAAGCGAATTGAGAGACTTGCTTTATACCGCTTTACAGGATGAAATAAATCAACCATTTGCTATAAGGTATCCGAGAGGCAAGGGAGTACTCATAGATTGGAGGACACCAATGAAGAAAATACCGATAGGCAAAGGAGAACTTCTCCATGAAGGAGAAGACGTTGCTATCCTTGCTTATGGACATCCCGGCAATTTTGCTCTGAAAGCCCTTGAAACACTTGCCACTTTTAATATGCATCCTGCATTGTATAACATGAGATTCGCTAAACCTCTGGATGAAGAATTGCTTCATCAAATTTTTAGCAAGTTTAACAAAATAATTACTGTTGAAGATGGTTCAATAATAGGAGGCTTTGGCAGTGCTATCCTTGAGTTCATGAATGAACATGGCTATAATGCAGAAGTGGTTAGATTGGGCATCCCTGATAAGTTTATAACGCATGGTTCACCAGAAGAACTTCATAGATATTGTGGTTATGACGCAGAATCAATAATCAAAACCACAAAACGGTTGTTAGAGGGGGGCACCCGAAGAACAGTTTATATTAGTGCAGTTAAATAGAGCGAACTGACATGCCCGCAATCCATTTGCTTAATCCCTTTGAAGTTGAGGAATTGGAATATAGACACTTTGAGCGCATAAGGTACTTTGTCCTTGACAATATTTTCTTGATTGTTGAGGGTTTGAACTCACGTTTGAATATAAAACAGGATTGGTACAGCCAATTTATTGCAACGAAAAGCAATAAAGCATCTGACTTAGAATCTGGGGCAGAGCGAATTTTTCATCATGTTTTTGCTCACGGAATGAGAAGCCCTAATTCCTCACCTATTGGTGCAGATTTGATGTTTGAGACATATGATGCTTTCATTCATATAGATATAAAGACAATATCTGATTCCAATTGGGGGGACTATAGGGGAAAGGTTGTTGTTGAACCAAATCAGACGTCATATCCGCTTGATAGTAAAGGGGCAAAGGCAAATCTTCCCATGTTCTATTCTAAAACGTTTAGCAGGAATGGGGCTATTTATTACAAGCCATGTTTGACCTACTTTGTTTATGTGCTTCATCAGCATGCAGCAAAAAGAATTTATAGTATTCTTTTAATTTGCATGCCCAATGGTTCGTTATATGATTACTATGGCGATGGTATAATCCATGCAGGTAAGAATAAAGGCAAAAATGTTCGTTTTGCTTTTAGAAAAAGTCCTATTTTCGAATTACTCTCTTCACCTGAAAATGTCAAGTTTCGCATTGAATTTTTGTGGAAAGACAAAGGGTATACACAAGATGAATTAATAGGCATTAGGGAAGAGCTATTAAAGATTCCTGTATGGATAGAACAATAGATATTAAGGATACCATAATTTGGGGGGATGTATATGCAGGGTTATCGTGTTTGCCTGATGCCTCTATTAGAGTATCTATTACTTCACCACCGTATTGGAAGCAGCGAGATTATGGGTTTTCTGAGCAAATAGGCCAGGAGAAAACGCCAGAAGAATATATTGGACGTCTGGTAGCAATATTTAGGTTATTGAGAGAAAAATTAACCAATGATGGTATATTTTTCCTCAATGTGGGAGATAAGTATATGCACAGATATGGCAAGTCTCATTTGCTACAGATACCTTATAGGCTCGCTTTTCATATGATTCAGGATGGTTGGATTTTGCAGGATATTTTAATATGGTATAAGCCCAATCATATGCCTTCGTCAGTTAAAGATAGATTCACTAATACCTATGAACCCATTTTGGTATTTGCAAAAAGCAAAGACAATATTTACAGACAGCCAGAAATCTATAGAGTTCTTGAAATTCCTCTGCAGCAAACACGATGGAAACACACGGCAGTATATCCAGAAAGATTGGTCTATAGTTTACTGCAGATGGTTGAATTGAAAGATTATGACGTAATACTGGATCCTTTTGCAGGGACAGGAACAACGGGAGCGGTAATAAAACAAATAAGGCAAAATATATATGGAAAACGCTTGTATTTTACCTTGATTGAGAAAGGAAAAGAGTTCATAGAAATTATAAAAAAGCGTGTTGGGGTTAACAACCTGATTCAAGTTCATGACTTGAGTTACAAGTGGTCGCCTGTTCGGGAGCAACCCATAGAGTTAGATGGTGAGAAAAGAGTAGCTAATACCAACAAGTTTGGAGAGGTTATAATAACATCGCAATTGCAGGAATTTGAAGATGTGTTGCGTGGTATGGCATCAAAGGAATTTAAGCTGTTTCACAGAGAAGATGCCTTGTTTTTCGTGGGGATTATAAAGCCTCATATCAAAGCATTGTATTATGCCTACTTTATGTTAACACATGGATATGTATTAAGAAATACGTTAGTTATAAGAAAAATGAATTCATTAAAATGGTTTCCTATTTTTATGTTTTCTAGGGATAGTACTAAGGTGGCTTATAGATTTGATATTGACAGACTTAGAGAACAACCTAAAGT
>WFXT01000253.1 GCA_015490475.1 Bacteroidota bacterium | reverse complement strand
ATCTAAAGCCCTTGAATACAAAAAGTTAAGAGATAATTCCTATCATAAGTTCCAGATTGTGGAAGACATAAACTTCAAAGAAATAGGAAAGATTTTGGAAGGCAAAAAAGGATGGCTCCCTGCCAGCGACGTCTATAGTATCCTGAAAGCAATGCGATTGCCCGTTGCAAGGACTGAATTCGCCTCAGACCTTGACCGTTTGCTTTCTCTCGCAGGTGATATGCCTGCTCCCTATGTGCTTAAAGCAGAAGCACCGGGATTAATACATAAATCAGACGTAGGGGCAATAAGATTAGACATTCATAATGTCAGCGAATTAAAGCAAGCAGGAACATCCATGCTCAACTCCCTCAAAGAAAAAGGATTTGACAATATTTCCTTTATACTACAAAGTCAACAACAAACACGTGATTCTTATGAACTGATGGTAGGGGTGTCTCATACCGAACTTGGCCATTCAATTGTAGTGGGACAGGGGGGCACAGCAGTGGAAGTCATTAAAGACATTGCCACGTGCATCGTACCAATCAATGAATCCTTTGCACAGGAAATGATTGAAAGTTTACAAATATACAGGCTTCTGAAGGGATACAGAAACCAGAAAGCATACGACACTTCTCCGCTTATTAATATCATGCTTAGATTATCATCCCTCGTTGAGGTGTTTCCAGAAATTAAGGATATTGACCTGAATCCGGTGTTCCTTTATCCAGACCGTGCAGTAATAGTTGACTTTAGAATGTTTGTGGATTCACAGGAATAAGAACTCCCACCTAAAAACATTTATTCTCATTTTCTATATCCTGCCACAAAGCAATAATATCCAGAATATTCTCACCGTCGGATGACTCAAGAAATTCAACAATAGCCACTTGTCCTTTTACAAGAAGTTTTTTGGCAGAAGAAAAATCTGCATATTTGATATAATCTATCTCTGGAAATTCTTGCATCTTACCGCTATGGGGCGGATATTCTATAACAAAAGTTGATGATGGTGGTGGATTTATTATCCTGTCGGGCGGAGGACCCAAAGTTGCCCACACCACCACACGCTTGCCAGATTTATATTTTACTTCTGGTAGAGGAATAAAGGGACCACAAATTTCCAAGCCGGTTTCCTCAAATGTTTCCCGACGTGCCACATGAATATAATCTTCGTCTGGTTCCACCAGACCCTTTGGTATTGACCATACATGCTCATTCCTTCTGCGATAGAACGGTCCTCCTGGATGCCCTATTAATATATGCCACCTATTGGATATTTTTCTCACAAGTACCAGACCAGCACTAACAGCCATAAGTCAAATTTATATACAACATCTAATTTTGGCATTATGGGAAAAATAGAGAAGTACAAAGAGGTTGATTCCCTGCCAAACGTATTCACCACCCCAGAAGATTTTAAGAAAGCACTTTCTGCTCTGGCACCATACAAGCAAAAAACAATTGTAGAATTAGGTGCCGGACACGGCGACTGGCTCCTTGAATATGCAAAAGAACACCCTGAGTACCTTTTTGTAGCCGTTGAAATAAAAGGTGATCGAATATGGCACGGTGCTAAACAAGCCCTATTAGAGAATATCAGCAACATCTTATTTATTCACGATGATGCACTTCGCATAGAAGACTATTTTCCCAAAGAATCCATTGACGAACTGTGGATACAATTTCCAGAGCCACTACCTAAGAAAAAGCACGAAAAACGCAGGTTCACAGCACATAATAGACTGAAAGCGTATTATAATCTGCTCAAACCAAAAGGAAAAATCATTTTCAAAACAGATGAACCACAACTTTTTCAATTCACGCTTGAAGAGTTGAAAAAAATGAGTAACTTTAAAATCATTAAAGTTGACGAACGATTTGACCTGCACAGACCCAACTCAGGTCCCCTCGCCAGATTGACCTACTATGAACAACAACACTTAGAGCACGGCAGAGAAGTGATGCTTCTGATTATTGAAAAATCATAGTTCATCTTTCAAAACTTAAAAAATATCAGGCATGCTAAGTTTTACACTTTTATCATTAAGAGCCAAGTTTAAACCCTATATATTTGATTCATCAAAATAGCAAGTAGGATGCTTATCACAACTTTGGAACACATACCGGGCTACAAAATCAAGGAAGTGAAAGGCATTGTTAGTGCAGGCACTGTTCTGGCACGGCACATAGGAAAGGACATTCTTGCAGGCTTGAGAAACCTTATAGGTGGGGAAGTAAAGGAATACACGGAAGTGATGGCACAGGCACGGGATAAAGCCCTTGAAAGATTGCAAGGGAAGGCTAAAGCACTGGGAGCAAACGCCATCATAGGTGTTCGGTTTACGACATCAGCCATTGCACAAAATGCAGCGGAAGTAATGGCATATGGAACAGCCGTTGTCCTTGAAGAAGAAACATAAGCACTCAAGATGGTAGGCATTCTATGGTATGTAGTGATTTCTTTTCTCTTTGCCTATTTAATTGACTTTGCATGGCTTCTGCCCAATTCATCCAATGCATTGTCTTTTCAGATAGGCGGTGCTATCAGAATGCTAACCCCATTGATAGCGGTTCTTTTAATCAAGTTCCTGCGTAAGGATTCATTTTCACGATTTGACATTGGATTATGCATTGGTAAACCAATATGGCTAATGATTGCTCCTTTAATTCCACTTATCGTTTTGGGCTTAACGGTTGTCCTGCACAAACTATTCAGCATGCCTGTCAACTCTATAGACCAGATGATTGAATTGATGTGGCAACCAGCTAAGGAACAAATCAGTGATGACCCTAACGCATTAGTTCTCTATCAATGGATGAAAAAAGCATCAACATGGGGCTTCCTTTTCATAATTATCACGTCATTGATTGCAGGAGTCACTATCAACGCAGTTTTTGGTATGGGAGAAGAGATTGGTTGGCGTGGTTATTTAATACACAGATTAATCCCGCATAATTTCTATTTGCAAACAATCGCTATAGGGATTATATGGGGTTTGTGGCATGCCCCTTTGATAGCCATTTTAGGATATAATTATTCAGGACAGACGGGCATCGTGCCTTTATTGATTTTTCTAATTTTTACAGTCAGCACTTCTTTTGTTCTCAACAATATCAGGTACCTGTCGGGAAGCATTATTCCACCAGCCCTAACACACGGCACATTAAACGCACTTGGCGGTATTATGCTAATAACATTTCCAGAAAATCCATTATTAAGTGGACCAGCAGGTGTTATCCCTTCTATTGCATGGCTCATAACAGGTGTAGTACTTGATTTGATTAGAAGGAAATCTGGAGTGACCAGATGCGAAACAAGTGAAGAGCCAGAAGCAACATAGACACAAAGTGCACAAACAAGCATATGAGATAAATGCGTTAGGACTCTTTAATGTAAATTACCTATTGCTCAACTTTTTAGGGCTATGTATCAACACTTTTCTTGTTAAACACAAACTTTAAATTTAATTGTGTTGAGGCAACACAACAACCCCTGAAAACTTAATAGTAACATCTCTTAAACCACTTTTTGATGGGCGGGCTTCAAAAAAGAAATTTTCAAGCACAAGCAATCCTTCGTTTTGTCCAGTGATAACAACAGGTTTTTCAACTTCTGTTCTTTGCATACTTTCCCTTTTGCAACGATTGAAAAATTCTGTTAGTGATGGTAAAGGAATTTTAAATTTATCTATCACTTTATTCGGAAGTTTCATAAGGTTTACTATCACCGTGGGAGTAATAGTATCTACATCAATTTTAAGAAAGACTGAGTCAGATATTCTGTGTGGAGGCTCCATTAAAGCTCGCGTACTTCCAAAATAGCCATAAACTTCCGAAAGGACTATAATTTCTATGTTAGGACTTGCGAGGTTTAATTTGACCTGAGAGTTCTTTGTCTCAATAGCATAAGAACAGGCATAGGACAATTCTGGGCTCTGGGGAATGCTATGGCTTTGTATAACAGACTGCAGGGAATCAATCATCTCAAATGCAATATAAGTGCATTCATCAAGGGAATGCGTGGGTGTATCAAGCATGTCAGCAATAAATTCCGTTTTGGGATGGGAAGGTATATAATCAACATCTATCCTTCCGAAATGCTTACAAATTGTTTTTGTAATATCTTTTAAATTATCCCAATCGGTGGAATAAGCCTGTTGTTCTTCAATGACGAACGTCTCTATCCAGTTGTGGAATCGTGTATGAAGGGACACATAAACGGGCTTATAAAATGAAATCATGGTGAATATTGCAAAAAACATTGATATGGTGATAAGTTTTCTATACAACATTTTTCCTTTAAATGCAAAAGCAAGTGTAATAGTGAAGAGCCATAGCCACATGCCTATTGCTATGAACCTTAAGATGGTCAGACCATACTCATCAATTCTAATATAAAGTGCCTGCAAGCCATATAATAGCACTACCAGAAACAAAAATGCATATACGTGTAGCCATTTCTCATATTTTTCAATGATAGGATAAGCGATAATGTAGGTCACTATTGAATACAATCCGAAAGAAAGGACATATCTACCAATGAGGTTTGAAGCCCACATTCCAGAGAAAGTTATTTTTATGGCATAGGTGAGAAGGATAGCAAGATTAACAACAGCAAAAGCAAGCATTATAAATGATAGCCATTTCCAGAATGGGTGTGGTTGCTCTGTAGACGGGTCTCTCACAACACATGTGGACTGCCAGCAAGCCAGAGCCATCAAGCCCAGCAGAGGTACATAGGCAATTATCAATGAAGTTAAAAATAATTCCCAATAATTGTTTTTAAACATTCCAAATAGTGTTCGCAATGACCCTGTAACCATGTTGAAACTTAAAACCATAATTGTGGCAATGAAAAAGGCGGTTAACCCACAGAGCAGAACTTTTGGAATGCAATTCCATGCCCTTGAAGTCAGTACGTAAGTAATAAGCAAAAAAGAAGTAATGATTAGAAAAATGTCAATTGTCAAGTTTGCATGAGTTATAACGGCGAAATAGGATTCTTGCTTGACAGCACCAACCAAGCGGTAAATTGCAAGGAGCAATCCAATCACTGAAATGCCAACAGGAACGAGTTTAGCCCTGCCAGACAGAAATTTAAAGGAAAGTTCTGCAGACATAAGCCATAGCACAACGCCAGCAACCTGCAATATTTCATCGGCATCATAAAAGTCATACCAGATAGGTATTATCAGATAAACACTTAATGCCAGCAATCCCAACGCAGTGAGGGGAACATTCGTCAAATAACGAGTGGACAAATATCGTGATAAAAACTCTTTTATCCTGTTCTTGCTCATAAATACTTCAGGGTTTTCTAACTTAGAATGTCAAAAAGTTAACGCATGAATACTAAAATTTTATTTTTGTTTGCCATAACTTCATTTTGCCTTCACTTTGCGGGTTGTCAATCAAATAGTGGCAATGAAGCAAAAGTTAAGAGCACTACAATTAATCTGCCAGAAGATACGAACAAAATAAACCTTAAGCACGATGAAAAACAATCAACAGAGCCAGATTCCAGTAGTGATAACCTTTATCAACAGGGGTTCAAGCAGGACAGTGCTTGCTACTTTCTCTTCAGAGACGAGCCAAATGACACTCAATTCCTCTCACTGAGACAGGAAGTGGAAAGTCAAATTCCTGAAATCAAGAAAAACAAATACTGTATTGGAATAGCCACGCATTATGGCTTTCCTACAGACACAACGTTTATTGGAATGCCTGCTATTAGCAAAACATTTTGCACAAAACTTGCTAATTTATTAATCAAGAAAAATCCATATTTGGAAAATGCCGAAGACTACCTTATTCTACCACACATGTATAAATACGTAGATTTTGGAGATTTTACAGGAGTCATTACAATAAGTGGATTCATTGAATGTGACTCATGGTGGCGAACAGCATCACTCGTGGCAATAAATGATTCTAACATTAGTTATGAGTTACAGATTGCCGTATTTTATGAACACGAAGAATCATGGTATACAATTAGTTGCATCAATAAAAAGAAAAGAACTTTAACACAATATAGCATAGGATTTTCCTTCATTGATATTCCGCCAGAATTTGAGGATACAGTAACATCTGAATACACCAAGATTGTTTATAAATTGGAAAGGGATGGTGCAAAAAAAATACATGAAGAGACGAAGCGGATGAAAGTAACTGACTATGATGGGTTTGCTAATCTTGTCAAGAGGGATTCACGAGTGCACACTATTGATTTAATCTGGAAAGATGACTTATAATGCATAGGGGAACATAGTTCTCTCTTTGAGAAGTTCATAAGAAAGATGAGGGATGGAAACAAGCATTTTGGAGTTCACGTGTTTGGATGCAAGTTGAATTTTGCCGAGGCATCCAGCATGGCACGTCGCCTTCAGGAGGAGGGTTATGTTCGTTGTGATGACCCAACTCAAAGCCAGTATTACATAATTCATAGTTGCACTGTAACGCAAGAAGCGGAACGTCAATGTAGATACTTGATTAGAAAATTGCATCGTGAAAATCCTGATTTAAAAATTATAGTAACGGGATGCTATGCTCAATTGCGAGGTGATGAGTTAATGAAACTACCGGGAGTCATAGCAACAATGGGAAGGTTGCAACCAGAACGTGTTTTGCAGGTACTGAATGGCGAACAAGTGCTATCGTGTACGGCAGGAGAAGACCTATTCATTGGGTCATATTCATGGGGGGACAGGACACGAGTTTTCCTGAAAGTGCAGGATGGATGCGACTATGGATGTTCATTTTGCACTATACCAATGGCACGGGGCAAAAGCAGGTCGCCTTCCGTGTCCGAGATAGTATCAATGGCAAAGCAGTTGGTGGAACAGGGAGCCAGAGAAATAGTATTGACAGGGGTTAACATAGGAGATTTTGGAAAAGTTGGCAGAAGAAGAAAACACACTTTCTATGACCTTGTGGTGGCATTAGACCAAGAGTTGCCCGATTCTGTGAGACTGCGAATTTCTTCCATTGAACCCAACCTGCTTACAGAGAAGATTGTGAAGGTAGTGGCTCAATCGTCCAAATGGATGCCACACTTTCACATACCCTTACAAAGTGGTTCGGACAGGATTCTGAAACTAATGCGAAGGAGATATGACACAAGTCTATACAGGGAAAGAATTGAGATGATCAAGGAATACATTCCGGATTCGGCAATTGGCGTGGATGTAATAGTGGGGTTTCCGGGAGAAACAGAAGGAGATTTTGAAAAAACTTTCATTTTCATTGAATCACTTGATGTTACTTATCTGCACGTATTCCCATATTCTGAGCGTCCGGGAACAGATGCCATCAAACTGCCAGACAAAGTCCCAATGAATGTTCGCAAGGAGCGAGTGAGACGACTAAGAAAACTTTCCGAAGCCAAGAAACTTTCATTCTACAAGCGATTCCTTGGGGATGTGCGTCCTGTTCTATTGGAAAGACCTATCAACGGATTTGTGCCCGGCTTTACAGACAACTATATAAAAGTCTTGTTGCCTGAAGAAGAAATAGAGGGTTATGATAACATTGTTGATATTAAACTTGAAGAGATTATTCCTTTCAAGCAAAGCATTGCTATTAGAGGCAAACTATATGAAAAAGAGTTGATGTGCACGGCGTAGTAACAACCAGTCTGGTTCCTGTGCGTGCAGAACCAAAGGAGCAATCAGAACTGGTTGACCAATATTTGTTTGGTGAACCATACAAAGTTCTCGGGGAAAGAGAAGGTTGGGCTCGTGTGGAATCCTTAGTCGGAGGACATCCGGGCTGGATAGATAGCAAACTGGTCGTGCCCTTGGAACATCATATCAGTGAATATCTTGATAATGCACGGTTTTCGGCATCGTTGATACAGACAGCGGGCAATCCGACTGGGGACATCTGGATTCCAGCAGGAAGTATAATACCATTTTATTCAAACCAACAATTCTACTTAAACGGAAAGCAATATAGATTTATGGGAACCTTCTTTGAAAAAGGAGACATCGCAACTGCAGTTTACGAACTATTAAACCAATTTCTGGGAACTGTGTATTTATGGGGAGGCAAAACATTCATGGGTATTGATTGCTCTGGCTTAACACAAGTTATTTATAGGACGGCGGGTATTATGTTGCCACGCAACGCCAGTCAACAGGCTCAAGAAGGCATAGAAGTCCCACTGGAAAAAGCAGAAGTGGGCGACTTAGCATTCTTCTCAAAAAATCCTGAAAGCAATAAAATAACTCACGTAGGAATCATTGTCAGGAAGAATAGAATAATTCATGCCAGCGGAACAGTGCATCTATCAGGACTGGATAGCACAGGAATATACGAACTTTCTAATCCGGGGCAATATACTCACTACCTTAAATTCGTGAAGAGAATTATTGAGATATGAAACTTTTGACGTCAGAACAAATAAGGCAGTGGGATAGATATACAATTGACAACGAGCCGATTAAGAGCATTGACTTAATGGAAAGGGCATCCCGACGATGGACTCAAGAATTTATAAAGGTATTTAGACCAGAACAACCCATTTATGTGTTTACAGGTCAGGGAAACAACGGCGGAGACGGATTGGCAATAGCCAGAATGCTCATCCATGCAGGCTACACAGTACAAGTGTATCAATTGTGGCTTAAAGAACAATGTTCACAAGACAATGAAATAAATAGACAACGGCTTCTAAGATTGTCAAAAAACATTTATCACAAGATAACTACCGAAGAAGACATTCCTGAAATTCCACATGGAGCAATAGTCATAGATGCTTTATGGGGCACGGGTATTAACAAGCCACTGACTGGATTGCCTGCCACACTGATTGAGCGTCTCAATTCCCTTGATGCTATCAGGGTTTCGGTGGATGTCCCATCAGGATTGCCCTGTGAAGGGGAACTGCTCGGTCCCGTTTTCAAAGCAGATTGGACAATAACTTTTCAAGTTCCCAAATTGAGTTTCTTATTTCCTGACACTGGAAAATACGTCGGTGAGTTTACCGTCGTAGATATTGGCTTGTTGCCTGAATTCCTTGAAACCATTGAAACTCAATATTTCTATATCACACAACAGGATGTAAAAAATTTGCTTTTATCCAGAGGACGCTTTGACCACAAGGGAACCTTTGGACATGCCTTAATAATCGGAGGGTCCATTGACAAAGCAGGTGCCATCATAATGGCAACTATGGGGGCACTGGCTTCGGGATGCGGTCTTGTCACTGCCCACATACCACAATCAGCACTATCGTCTTTCCATAGCAGGGTTCCTTCTGCAATGGCATCAATATCGGGTCCAACAGTAGTGGAACTTCCTGTTAATGACATGGATAAGTATAATGCATGTGGGGTTGGTCCGGGAATGGGAACTGACTTTCCTGTTCGGGAATTTTTGAAAGGTTTCCTTACTCAATGGCAAAAACCAATTGTTCTGGATGCCGACGCCCTTAACATAATAGCAATGGAAAAATGGCATAATCTTTTGCCGGAAGGAAGCATATTAACGCC
>WFXT01000252.1 GCA_015490475.1 Bacteroidota bacterium | reverse complement strand
ATATAGATGCGGCATTACGTATAGCATCTTCTGGGGAAATCGTCCCGTCTGTTTCAACTTCAAGATTTAATTTGTCATAGTTAGTATATTTTCCAACACGAACATTTTCAACGTCTATACGAACTCTACGAATAGGCGAAAAGATAGCATCAATAGGTATAATTCCTGTTTCCAATTCCATATCAAGGAACTCCTCCTGAGGTAAATATCCACGGCCTCTGTAAACATAGAGTTCCATATTGAGTTTCACCGACGGTTCCATATGGCATATAATAAGGTCTTTGTTGGCGATTTCAAATTCAGGTGTGAACTTTTCAATATCTCCTGCTTTAAATACTTCCTGCCCGCTTATTTCAACTTTGATCTTTGCCTTATCTATGGGATCATTCCCAAGATATTTAAAACGAACCTGCTTCAGATTTAACACAATCTCCGATACGTCTTCAATCACTCCCGGAATGGTACTAAACTCATGCAACACTCCCTCAATGCGAACCATCACGATTGCATAGCCCTCCAGAGAAGAGAGAAGAACACGCCTTAGCGCATTTCCTACTGTAATTCCATACCCTCTTTCCAGAGGTGACATTATCAACCTACCTTTCCTGTCACTGTCTTTCTCAATCTTGATTTCCTCTGGCTTAACGAAGGTCAACAAATTATCCAATCCCATCGCTACTGAATTTTTGTAAGTTTATGTTCTTTCACTATCTCTTAGAATACCACTCAACAATAAGGTGTTCGTCAATGTTTTCAGGAATTTCCTCCCGCTCTGGATAATCTTTAAATGTTCCACTCATTGTGCTATTATCCCATTCCAGCCATTCGTAATGAGTTCTTCCCGTTTTAACAGCAGCAGATTCCTGAATTATTTTAAGGTTTTGGGACTTCTTGCGCACTCCTATTATGTCACCTGGTTCAACCAGATAAGAGGGAATATTAACAACCTTTCC
Source organism: Bacteroidota bacterium (assembly GCA_015490475.1). Taxonomy (GTDB): domain Bacteria; phylum Bacteroidota; class Bacteroidia; order JAADEI01; family JAADEI01; genus JAADEI01. The sequence continues at coordinate 13,089 of WFXT01000252.1, read as the reverse complement.
ATTCACTGTGATATGCTTATGTGTAACCAATTGGCGGGCGGCTGCTCTACTTGGTGCCAATCCAAGCCTATACACAACATTATCAAGCCGTGATTCCAATAATTGAAGCATAATTTCACCAGTGACGCCGTGCCTTCGTGCCGCCTCCTCGTAATATCGTTTTAATTGCTTTTCAGATACACCATAGGTAAACTTAAGTTTCTGTTTTTCTTCCAACTGACGACCGTATTCACTTTTGACACGACGTTTTCTCATTCTACCATGCTGACCAGGGGGATATGGCCTCCTTTCTAAATACTTAGTTTTGGGTGTTGCACCAAAAATGGGTTCTCCAAATCTTCTCATTAACCTTACCTTAGGTCCTATGTATCTTGCCATCTTTCCGTCAAATTTTAAACGCAAATATTATTTAGACTCTTCTGGGTTTTGGTGGTCTGCACCCATTGTGAGGAATAGGCGTAACATCGGCTATCTTAACAATTTCAAGTCCTGTGGAAGCGATGCCCCTAATAGCTGCCTCGCGACCCGGACCCACACCTTTAACACGAATTTCCACTTTACGAACACCAAGGTCATAGGCTTCTTTACCTGCGTCTTGAGCGGCGAGCGTCGCTGCGTAAGGCGTACTCTTCTTAGTGCCTTTGTATCCTATTTTTCCTCCACTGGACCAGCAGATAATGTCCCCATCCTTATTGGTAACAGTAACAATTGTATTATTAAAAGTTGAATGGATGTGAACCACTGCTAACGGCTCTATTTTGACATTCTTCTTTTTCCTGCTGGTTGTCCTTCGTCTTGCCATACTTCAGATTATTTAGTGGCTTTCTTCTTGCCAGGAACTGTTTTCCTTTTTCCTTTCCTTGTTCTGGCGTTCTTACGAGTCTTTTGTCCCCTTACAGGAAGCCCCTTTCTATGCCTTAGTCCTCTATAACAACCTATATCCATCAAACGCTTGATATTCATTCGTATTTCTGCCCGTAGAGCACCTTCCACTTTATATTGAGTATTTATGATATACCTGATCTTAGTTATTTCTTCGTCCGTCCAATCTTTGACTTTCTTGTTCAACGGCACACCCGCCTTGATAAGAATGTCTTTTGCACTAGCTCTTCCAATGCCAAATATTTGCCTAAGTGCTATGAACCCGTGTTTGTTTGGTGCCAAGTCAACTCCTGCTATCCGTGGCATTATCGCTTATTTTTTTAACCTTGTCTTTGTTTGTATTTGGGATTCTTCTTGTTGATAATGTAAACACGCCCCTTTCGTCTAACCACCTTGCAGTCCGAAGTCCTTGGTTTAACCGATGCTCTGACCTTCATCCTTTTATGGTTTTAAGAACTATTTTGATTTTGCTGATTTTGTTGTTTTGCAGGACCGTACCTGTAAACAATCCTGCCCCTTGTTAAGTCATAAGGGGACAACTCCACTTGAACCCTATCACCGGGCAATATTCTGATAAAGCGAACACGCATTTTCCCAGAGACATGAGCAGTGACCAAATGACCACTATCCAATTTAACACGAAACATAGCATTAGAAAGCGCCTCCGTAACTTCCCCGTCAACCAGTATTCCCTTCTGCTTTGCCATATTCTCTTGTTCCTAATGCAAAATTATGCTATACAAACAAAATGTATTTAGCCATTAATTAGGTTCCCTTTTTTCACTCCCCCTGTTCTTCTTTGTATCATTTTCTGATTCTTGTTCTTCTTCAAAAGCCTCAAATGCTTTTATTATCTTACCGACAAGTGGATGCCTGATTACATCGCTTCTATCAAGATAGACCACGTCAATCCCGTCAATATCTTTCAAGATTTTTATCGTAGTTGCTAATCCAGAAGTATGTTTTTGAGGTAGGTCAACCTGTGTCAGGTCGCCTGTAATTATAGTTTTTGCTTCAGGACCCAATCTGGTCAAGAACATCTTCAATTGAGGCAACGTGGCATTTTGTGCCTCATCAAGAATAATAAAAGCCTTATCAAGAGTCCTACCTCTCATATATGCTAACGGGGCAATTTCAATTATCCGTTGTTCTATATAAGCATTGACCTTTTCAGCAGGAAGCATATCAAACAGAGCATCATATAGAGGTCGCAAGTATGGTTCAACTTTTTCTTCAAGGGTTCCGGGCAGATAGCCAAGGCTTTCTCCTGCTTCCACTGCAGGTCTGGTCAAGATTATTCTCTTAACTTGTTTGTTTTGCAATGCCCTGACTGCCAGAGCAACAGCCGTATAGGTCTTACCAGTTCCCGCTGGACCAATAGCAAAAACAATATCGTTGCTATCAATGGCTTCAACAATCTTTCGTTGATTCTCTGTTCTTGGCTTTACAACATGTCCACCAGGTCCCACTACCAAAACATCATCTCCATATGGATTGATAATTTCTTCTATACCTTCTGACCTGCTAAGCATTCCTCTCATAACATTGTCAGTGATATACCCATATCTTCTAATATGGTCAAGGATTTTCTCAAGGCGATTTCGCAGTTTACGAACTTCTTCCTTGCTACCGGAAATCTTAATCTTGTTGCCCCGGGACACTATTTTTATGTCAGGAAAAGCATTCTGAATAAGAGCAAGCCTTGTATTATGTACTCCTAGAATTTCAATCGGGTCAACATCTTCAAAAGATATTACAATTTGACTTTTCTCTCCTCTGGTTTTCTTCTCCGTTGCCATTTATCTTCTGCCTTAATTTTACCTTACAATATAAATTGTAATGTATGGGTAATAGTTCCAGGGTTGTTGTCCTTACTGCCAGTGATGGAAGAGATTATATGTTAATATCGCTTATTTCTACGCTGATTAAAAGGGGGCACGAGCCCATCATTCTTAATGGCTTGTCAAGGGAATCACTCCGTTCCACCGCTTATGTCCTTAAACTATCATTACTCAAATTCCCACCAAACACTATGTTTATAGTACTTAACCATATCACTCCCTCCACTGTCATTGCTCACTATGATGGCAAGATTATTATTACGCCGAACAACGGTCTTATAACAATGATTTCCGAAACCTTAGATAACGAAAAAATATTTAGTTCTATAAGCGTTTTTGACGAACCGTTGCCAATACTATTGCAAACTAAAGAACTCTCATCATTGCTATCCGAAGAAAGAAAAGGCAAAATTGTTGAAGCCTTTATTCCTCAGCCTGTTGTCAATAAAACAGAGAATTCAATAACTGCCACTATTATACACATTGATTCTGCTGGCAACGTAATAACAAACATCAACAACATTGAGAATTTCAAATTGTTATCAACATTAGCAGTTAAGAGTTTTGAATTTATCAAGAAAAATGTCACGCTCTTTCACTTTGATTTCACCAGTGTTTACCCGACATACCCTTTTCACGAGACACCGGGCAAGCAGGTTGTTTTCCTTGACGAAATGGGATACGTATCCTGTGGAATCATTGGCGGAAATCTGGCAGAAATTTTAAATTTGAACGAGTATGTGCAAATAAGAATAAAACTCAAGCAAGACACCGAAACTCCAGTAAAGCCATTTTTGTCTATACCTAAAAACACAATTTCATGATTGTCAGGATAGTTGAAATGGAAATTAACCCTGAGCGTAAGAACGACGTAGTTAAAACTTTCAATGAAATAAAAGATTCTGTAAGGGGTTTCCCGGGGTGTCACTACGTCGGTTTATTTGAAGATGTGAAAGATAGTAGTCACGTTATCACTTATAGTGTCTGGGATAACGAGGAAAGTCTTGAGAAATACAGAAGTTCCGACATTTTCAAACGCAATTGGACATTGTTAAAAGCCTTCTTTATTAGCAAACCCAAAGCATACTCCTTAAAATTGGTGAACGAATGCATGTTTCTGCCCTGCAACAGATAGACTTGGTTTTCAGGTCGTTTAAGGATTCTTTCTCTGACAGTTTCAAATTTGGGTGGTGGATATGGCTTATCATTCCCGCAATAAGCACTATCATAGCCCTTTTGTCGGCATGGTTCGGTGCAATAGTTGTAGCAGGCTGGATTGTGCAAACATTAATGGATTGGTTGGGTATTGAAAGCGGAATTTTAGTTTTCTTTCTTACCCTAACTAAATTCCTGATTGGCTTTATAACAGGGGTTTTCTTCTATAAGAATGTTGCTTTGATTATTCTTGCTCCATTTTTTGCATGGTTCTCTGAGAAAGCAGACACTAAATGGACAGGCAGGGATTATCCATTTACTATTCGGGAATTTATTCAAGACGTGGTCAGAGGTGTTATACTTGCGATCAGGAATACCATTCTTGAAATTTTGTGGATGCTGGGTTTATGGATTCTTGGATTAATTTTTCCTGTTATAAGCCCTGTTACTGGAATATTGCTTCTGGTTATTCAGGCTTATTTTCTTGGCATGAGTATGGTGGACTATGCCCTTGAGAGGCGTCGATTTTCCGTCAAGCAACGTGTTTCGTATGCTCGGGAACACAAGTTCGGCATGTCTGCCATAGGGCTCATTACCTTTTTGATTTCTGCCATTCCACTTGTGGGCTGGCTTCTCGCCTATTATTTAGCAATACTTGCAGGAACACGATACGTCATATTAACTGTTGATAGTGTCAAATCAACATCATGAGTGAGCCGACTCTGTATATCATTCCGACGCCGATAGGGGGCACAGTGGAAGCATCGCTGACTCCAGATGGTATTCAAATAGTGAAAGGGCTGAGATATTTTGTGGTTGAAAATGAAAGGCAAGCATGGAAGTTTCTGAGTCAAATTTTCCCTGTTGAAGAGCGACCACAGATAACAATAACACAAATTCCTAAGAACATATTTTCTGTTGACGTGCGTCCCTTTTTAGTTCCCTTGCGTGAAGGACATTCTCTGGGATTGCTTAGCGACGCTGGCTACCCCACTATTCTGGACCCGGGTTATCCAATAGTGAGACAGGCACACAGGGAAGACTTTCCTGTTAAAGTACTTGTTGGTCCAAGCAGTGTTTTTCTGGCACTGGCTGGCAGTGGACTCAATGGACAGAATTTCACTGTGCATGGGTACATACCGCAAAGAAACACAAGACAATGGCTTCTTAGAATAGAATCAATTAGCAGGAAATACAATCAATCCCAAATCTTCATGGAAACACCTTATCGCACACCACAAACGTTCAGATTGATGGTTAAAACCCTGCATCCCAACACTCAAATATGTGTTGCTCAAGCACTAATGACACCAAATGAGTTTCTTTACACGGCTCCTGTAAGATGGTGGTATAAGAACGTTGAACAGGTCCTGAAATATCCAACAATTTTTATTGTTCAGGCATGAGAAAGGTTTTCTGTGAAACATTGGGCACAGAACTTGAACTTCCTCAACAGTGTGAAAGGATTGTTAGTTTAAGTCCTGCCATAACAGAGGCTTTGTATGCAATGGGGCTTGGCGACAAAATAGTTGGCGTAAGCACTTTTTGTGTTCATCCGCCCGAAGCCTTTAAAAAACCTCACGTTGGCAGTTATAACAAGATTAAACACAAACTGCTTGAAGAATTAAAGCCTGATATTATATTTACCACGACAGGATATCAACGTCAAATGGCTCTTGACCTGTCCAAAACATACCCTGTATATGCAATTCCTTTACCTCCCTCAGTAGCACACATAGTCAGTTTTTGCACAGAAGCAGGTATAGTGGCTGGTTATGTTAATCACGCCAGACAACTGGAAAAAGAATTAATTAAACAATTATCAGAAATTAAGGCAATAAGCAAAAATGTGTCTGTTTATCTGGAAATTGACCTTGGTGGACCTGTATCCTTTGGCATGTATAGTTACATAACAGATGGACTGGAACTGATAGGATTAAGTAATATTTTTGGGCACCGTCCTGTGGAATGGCTAATGCCAGACCCTCAAGAAATAATTGATAAAAATCCCGACATAATCATTTATGAACCCAAAATGTTTAGCAAGAAAAACAGGACTATGGATGAAGTGGTTGCTTTGTTTGAAAAGCGTGGTTTGGGCATTCTGGAAGCAGTAAAGAAACGCAGAATAATCATTACGCCTGTTGAAACAGATTACATAGCACACCACGGTCCTTCCTTTATAACTAAGGTTTTGCCATGGCTCGTTGAATCCGTAGAGCAGATAATAAGACAACATGATTTATAACTACATTGACTTCTGGGATATAAAGGCGATTATGTTTTTCCATAAGGTGATGCCTGACCTATCGGCTATTGCCCCCTTTTGGCGACACAAACTATTCTGGATTCCATTGTATGTTTTTCTTTTTGCATGGATATACCGAAGACATGGTTTGGGTACTGCTTTGCAGACTCTTATCATATCGCTTGCAGTAGTAGGAATTAGCGACTTTGTTTCGGCACAAGTTCTAAAGCCTGTTTTTCAAAGATTAAGACCGTGCCATGTAGATTGGCTTCTCCAACACATACACGTGTTGGTGCCATGCGGTGCAGGATATTCATTCCCGTCTGCTCATGCTACTAATCACATGGCTCTTGCATATGTCCTGTCCCATTATGTGCCACGGTGGGCATCCTTTCTGCTCTACTTATGGGCTATCTCCATAGGGATAATGCAGGTTTACGTTGGTGTCCACTTTTTTTCTGATATAATAGTAGGATTTATATTGGGATTGTTAATTGCTTTTGTCATGTTCCGAATTGTGCGTTATTTAATAAACTTGTACTTAAACATACACTATGAGCACTGATAGTATAATAGCGACTCTTATCATAGTTATTGTTTCTGCTGTAGGTCTCGGCATAGGCATTTTTCTGAGTTCGCTATTCAGGAAGTTCTATGAACCTCTTCTGACAGTGGCAGGTAGTTTTATCCTCGCTTCTGTAGTACTACACTTTAATCACGGTTCTGATTACGAATTGATGGGTTGGGGATTGCTCGTAGGAATTTTCTTGCAAATTACCATTGAACAGTTAACTGGTGGCGTTGAACATGGACATATTACCGATGTTCCTATTAAATATGGCACTTACTTTATGATAGGGCTTGTAATGCATGCCACAGTGGAAGCAATGCCTATTTCACGTTTGTATGAATATCAGGTTTGGTATAACCCTATTATCTCCTCTATAATTTTACATAGGCTTCCTGCTTCTATGGTCTTTGGATTTATAGTAGGAAGACGTAAAAAACAAGCATTTATATTATGGGGCTTACTGTTTTTGTTAACTGCTCCTGTTGGTGCCCTGCTGGGTTATTATGTTATTTCAGAACATCTTTTGAAGTGGTTTGAATTTGTGGCTTTAGGCAGTCTATTATACATAGGTAGTACGATGGTGCATGAACAAATCAGTCATCACAATATAGGCTGGAAACAAATGGCTATCCTATTGGTGGGCTCTGCCCTCGCTATCGGAATTTACTACTTTAACCACTGAAAAAGACAAACATGATGAGTGCCAGAAGTATCACTGCCATAATTATTATTCTTGTCCAACTAACTTTGTCAAACCTACGATGCCTATGGAAGTCAAAACGTTTTCCGGAAGGTGGTCGTTCGGGTGTAGAAAACCTGAATTGACGTTCCCTGCGTTTACCTAAATCAAAAAACATGGCGAAAATTTTACACTTTCTGGTTATATTAACGATATTATTGAATGATAAGTCTCATGCTCAACACATTGACCCTTCGTCGTGGACGCTCCGAGAAAAAGTGGGACAATTATTAATGATTCCACTGTATCCACGTCGGGGACCAACCCACTGGAAACAGGTCGGCAAATTAATTAGAGATTACAATATAGGTGGTGTTATTATTATGCAGGGAACTGTTGAACAAACATACTATGCTCTTGACACAATACGGAATTATGCTCGTTACCCTCTCATGGTTGCTATTGATGCCGAATGGGGTTTGTCCATGAGATTAAGTGATGGTCCCCGCATTCCGTATGCTATGACACTTGGTGCAATTCAGGACACATCAATAATACGTGAGTTGGGACACTGGGTAGGACTTCAGTTGAAACTTATGGGTATTGGGTGGAACTTCGCTCCTGTTGTTGACGTCAATACAAATCCTAACAATCCCGTTATTCATTGGCGTGCCTTTAGTTCCGACCCGAAACGGGTTGTTAGGCAGGCATTTGCCTTTATGAAAGGGATGCAACAGGCTGGCATTTCCTTTACCCCAAAGCATTTTCCGGGACATGGCGACACACATCAGGATTCCCATCATATGCTTCCTGTCGTGGATGCAGATGCTTCAGAAATGGAAAACATCCATCTTTTTCCCTATAAAAAACTACTCCAATATTCGCCCGGCGTAATGGTTGCTCACATACTCGTGCCCTCCCTTGAGATAGAAAGGCTTCCTGCCTCATTATCTCCTGTAGCAATATGGCGACTACTACGCAAGCAAATGAACTACAAAGGAATAATTTTTACCGATGCCCTTAATATGAAAGCAGTAGAACGATGGGGCTCTGCAACAGGTGAACTGGCATTAAAAGCAGGGGCAACAATTCTTTTATTTCCCACTAATGTGGAAGCAATGGTCTCACATATTGAAGAAGTTGTTGGAAAGGGCGATTTATCTAAGGATATTATTGATGCTCGCCTTTCTGAGGTGCTGTCATGGAAACAAAAAAACAGGTTTGAAACTGTTTCTCTTGATTCCATAAAAAAGGTTTTTTCATCACTTGAGTGGAAAGCCCTGACCAGAAGGGCTATCTCCAGTGCTATAACTTTAGTTAAAGATTCTTTTAAGGTTCTGCCTCTTAACCCTTCAAAGCAGTATAAATGGGTAATAATATCCAACGACTTACCTATGCAGGCAATAAAAACTTTAAGACTGTACGGTCAGAAGAACATAAAAATCTATAGATGGAATGACATTTCTGCTATAACAGACGTTGACCGCAACACGTGGCTTCTCCTGTTTCCTCCATCCTTAAATGCTAAAAAACAATTTGGTCTTACTAACTTAACACTTAATCGCCTGAATGAACTGTCCCAACTCTCTGGTGGTGTGGTTCTTTTCACAAGCCCTTACTTTATTCCATTTGTAAAACACACTCCTGCTATTATAGTAGCCTACCAACAGGACGTTGATTTTCAGGACATAGCAATACAAAGCCTGTTTGGTTCCCGTGGCTTCTACGGGGTCCTTCCCTTTGAAGTGGGGAACTATAAAGTAGGACATGGAATTATAAAGCATCCTGTCAGGTTAGGTTTCGGAATTCTGGAAGAAGTTGGTTTTAACAGAAGTGTCTTTGATAGTATTGATGCTTTTATTGAATATGCCATCAAGAAGGGGGCAATGCCGGGGGCTCGCCTCCTCGTCGCTAAAGATAATTTGATTGTTTATGATAAAGCCTATGGATATTTGACTTATGACAGTTTGATTCCTGTTTCTCATAATACTCTATACGACCTTGCTTCAATAACCAAGATTGCTGTAACCACTTTAGCAGTAATGAAACTTGTTGACGAAGGAAGACTACGACTTGACATTCCAATAAAATGGTACATACCGGAATTGAATGGTACAGAATTGGAAAACATAACAATAAGAGAAATTCTTACTCACACGGCAGGACTCAAAGCATGGATACCGTTCTTTCGCAAGATAACTCCCGACTCTCTGGAAATGTACTTATGCAGTTTAGAAGATGCAGATTCCTTTTATTGCATTCAGGTCAGTAACACTCTTGTTGCTTCTGCAGACCTCTCAGACTCAATATGGCATTGGATTGTGCAGGAACCCATACGTCGTCGTGGCAGATATAGGTATAGCGACCTTGGATTTTACCTGTTGCGGGAAATAATTGAAAGAACAACCCACACAACCCTTGACTCATTTGTGTATAAAAACTTTTATCAACCAATGGGTCTAAGGGATATAACATATAAGCCATTGGAAAAATATCCTCGTATTCAGATTGCTCCTACAGAAGTGGATACTTATTTCAGACACGAAATAGTATGGGGCACTGTCCACGACCCGGGGGCTGCTCTGCTCGGTGGAATCAGCGGGCATGCTGGACTTTTTTCAACTCCGTATCCATTGGCTGAAATAATGCAAATGCTTATCAATGGCGGTAAATATGCAGGTCAAACATTCATATCCTCTCCAATAATCAAGGAATTTACAAGCAAAGCAACTGCCCGATATAGGCGTGGCATTGGTTTTGACAAACCAGACTTCAAAAATCCTAAAAGGTCTCCAACATGCACTAATGTTCCTCGTTCTACCTTTGGGCATCTTGGATTCACTGGAACTGCTGTCTGGGCAGACCCAGAAAACCAAATCATTTATGTCTTGCTCACAAATAGAACATATCCTTCAATGGAAAACAAGTTGTTTAATAAGTTAAGTGTAAGGACAAATGTGCATTGTATGATATACGAAGCCTTGGAAAAACAATCACAATGAAATCCAAAGAACTTCTTAAAGCAATATGGAAAAACGAATTTGCATATGCTTTTTTAACTTTCATGTCTAACTACATGCTACTCATCCATGTTATACACGAAAAGTTACGTGATTGGATTCTACAAATAACCTATATTCCCTATGCAATTCCCTTGCTTGAACACACATTGATAATTGCCTTGTTGCTAATAATACATAACCCCATCAGGAAAATATACGATTGGTTTGCTTCTGCACTTATTATAGCACCTTTCTGGATAATGCTTGACATAGGCTTCAGAGCAACAGGCGTTATTCCGACCGTTCAAGCCATTAAGACTCACTTCTTTAGTTGGTTTGACTTTATGCCTTTCTGGACTATAATTCTAACTATGCTATGGCTTATTGGCAGTATGGTTTTCTTAATATTTAGCCTCTGGCAAATGATTCGGAAGTTCGGCAAAGTGTTTAAGGTCAGTTACTTGTTTATCAAGGTAATAGCCACCGGATACCTATTCTTTTTCATTTGTTACGAAGCCCCTAACATGGTCAAAGGAAAAGGTTTGCTATTTAAATTCAAACTACACACAGTAATTCCCGCCTATGCCCTCATTGAAAATGGTCGCATGGCTTCCTTCGTACTCTACTCATGGCACATTAAAAACATGCAAGAACACCTCCTGCAAAAAGAAATTTCTCACTCTTTTGAAGATATTTTAAGGATCCTGTTTCCAGATTCCATAAATCAAAAACGCAATGTATATGCTATTTTGCTGGAAAGTTTTTTTGACCCTCGGGACCTTGATGGCGTACAACTTAGTCAACACCCTATTCATCCCTCTTTAAGGCAATTCTTACAACACGACACTTTTTACTACGCATCAAGTAACTATGTCAGTTGGGGCACCGCCCAAACCTCGTTTGAATTCCTAACAGGAATTCCGGGGCTTCACAAATATTCAGACGTTGAATTTGCCTTGTTTACAGGAAAACCCATTCCCTCAATGGTCAATTGGCTCAAAAAACACGGTTATGTAGCCAATGCTATCGTTGCCGCCAAAAACGATTATTACAATATGCCACGAGCTTACAAGAGCCTCGGTTTCGACACAACTGTGTTTCTGGGCGAATTAGAAAAATTCGCTGACTTCTACAGAATTCCGGACAGTGCAGTTTACGAATTTGTAGTTGAATTTAACAAACAGTTCTATAGTCATAAACAACCTGTCTTCACTTACATTGTTACAATGTACGGACACTGGCCATGGGATGAAAATCCTTCCATTGGTCCAGATATTATAGAGGTAATTCCCAAACATCCCGCTTTGCAATTTATGGTTAATGATGGCACATACTGGCGCACAAAACAACTGGCAGACTTCATTAGACATATCATATTAACAGATTCAAATGCCTTAATAGTATTTTTCGGCGACCATACTGCACCTTTTATGGATGAACTAAATGTTAAATACAAAAGGAACCTCAGGCATGTTCCATACTTGATAATAGACCGAGGAACAACAATTACAATTCCCTCTTCATTATATGCTCTTCCTTTCTATCGCGTGTCTAAAATTGTATCTTATTGCATTTATGCAGGCAAATGCGATTCTATCCCTCAAGAAATAGTAGAACATCCTCCTTTAGATTCACTCCAAATTCTTTATGAAGACGTTATTCGTTACGGTGTGAAATAAATGTCAAAATTAAATTTTGCCTGATAATTAAGCCATTTTGAAACTAAAAATCTGTCAAACGTTACATGCATGGTTTTATAAACATTTTCTTTGTTAACTTTGTAGCATAAAACAACAAGTGCCATGTGGAAGAACATAGCAATTTTGGCTGTAGTAATCGGTGCAATAAGCCTTGCTGCTTGTAAGAGTGACTATAAGTGCACCTGCACAATAGGTAACATTTCTGCTGACACTGTGTTTACCAATGTAACTAAGAAGGAAGCAAAGGCTAAATGCCAGGACATAGAAAATCAGGGCAAGGCTATCTTCCCTGATTACAAGTGTGAAGTCAGCAAGGCTAAGTAATTCTAAATTTAAGCAATAGGTAACTCATAAGAGGCACCGCTGAGAGCGGTGCCTTTTTTATTTTGTAGGCTCTTCTCAAAATTAATGAAAATCAAAACTTTCTTTCAAGGAGTAAAAAATCTGCCTCTTGCAAACTGGAGTTGCTAAAGGACAAAATCCTCAAAATATAACACTGCGGACTCTAAAACTACCCCCTGCAACAATAAACAACTAAAAAATTATGCTGCCCTTCGCATCAATAAGTCCATAAGAACTGTTCCTTATCTATAATCATATTCTTAATTCTCTCTGCCTCATAAAGAGCATCTAAGCCTGTCAAATAATCTTGAATCATGCGATCATAAACGTTAGAAACCTTAACAATAACACTACTGAACATTCTCATCTGAAATATATCATCCCACGAAGGACGATAAGAATCGTTCTTTAAGTTAAAGACCTCCTCATTAACCAGTATGGGCCTTAAATCAGGATAATATAGCCAGAACATACCGAATGCTTCCTGTTTGTCTGGCTCGTAGTAGTAAGGCAAAATACCTATAATGCGAGCATACATCATAGAGCGCTGCTTATCAAATATCCAATCTTCCTTTATCCTGTACTTAGATACATATTCAGGTTGAAACTGTGTTTCAATAACCTGTTGCACTTCTTCTCCTGTAAGAGGGTCTATGGTCCATGTAGTAT
>WFXT01000251.1 GCA_015490475.1 Bacteroidota bacterium | reverse complement strand
GCTTTTCCCTAAGAAGACATTTAGCTCTATATATAAGTCAATCAGAAAACGTTAATGTGGCTATTAGAACACGTACGTTAAGTGTTACGAACTTTTGTCATCCCCAAAAATTAAAAAGGGGGCATGAGCCCCCCCTCAACTGTACTCACAACTGGATCTGTTGCGGTTATTCGTGGACTATGTGTTCCCCTTTGTATTCTTCCTTTAGGCTATGAAGTTGCTCTGCTTCATAGGGCTGCCATCTGTCGGCAAGCCGTGCTCTAACCTGTGGAAGGGTTGTGTATTCAAGCTCTTCGGGTGGTAATATAGCAGGCATAAATGGTCCATGGCGCCTGATATAAATGGCTTGTTCCATTGCCATGTGTCTGACTTTGTCCCAAGCTGGGTCTGCAAAGAAATCCACGGGCTTGTGCTCGCCAACCTTAGGCTCTTCTTCAATACCAATTATCTTGCCTTCCTTCACTTGGAAACCGAGTGCTACTATGCGAGGAGGACCATCGTAGAATGTAGTATTAGAATAGTCCATTGCTGATGGGAGCCATGGTCCCCAGTGTGAACCCCGCATCCAACCAGATACTAATGCAGGGAAAGCAAAGGGCTGAGTCACTTCGCCGGCAGCAGGCAGACCAGATTGTAGCCTTACTAATGCTACAGGATCATCTTTACCTACATACTTTCCTGCCAATAAAGACAGCTTTTCTGTTGAGACCACAGCAGCTATTCCTATTTTCTCTTGCTTGGAATAGATTCGCTTGATTGCATATCTGGTTATGTCACCTATGAAAGCAAGGAGGTCATGTAATTCTTCGGGTGTGCTTAACATTATTTTCTTATTCTCCTTCACGTCAACCACTTCAAAGACGAAACCATCATGCATTCTGGAATCAATAACGAGTCCTGTTGTAGTGAACGGGTCAGCATATATTCTTGCCAGTGGCAAGTTAAAGGCAGAAGGTTCTGTTTTATCTGCCAACAATGCTATAATTGGCTCTGATGGTCTTTCTTCAAAGGTCATTTCTGCTGCTCCAGGTCCCAATCCACGAATGTTGCCAGAGAAAGCATCACTTAGCAAGTCCTGACCAGCACCGTATAGGCCAAATTTCTTGGCTACTTCCGCCGCGGCACTAAAAGCATCCCATGCCAACTTATGAACTTGTTCGTTGTTTTCTCCTTTCTCATGAGTCATTATTAAGGAAATGTCGTCGCCGCATCGGGCTATCATAAAGTCATTTATGATTCCTGACTTAACTCCATCCATTAGCACGCTCTTAGCTGCTTCCATCATTTTAGGATGGGGACGTGTGTGTCCTGCTACACTACCTACATCTGCTTTGATGAGAGAAACAGTTACCTTTGCCATAGGCTCTTTATTTTGTCTATTTACAAAGATATGCTATTTTGTTTAAAAGCACAACTGCACAAAAGCAAAATATTTTGTATATTTGCTGACAAAATAACCGTCTAAAAATAGAGCAATGGTAGAAGCCTTCTTGTTGCTTTTAATGGCACATTTGTTTACAGATTTCTTTTTTAACAGTAGAATCGGAGGACGTGGTCTAAAAGGAGAGCTAACTCATGGTTTAATTCACGGAGTTGTTAACATTTTGTTACTTCTATTGATAACACCGCGAATAGACTTACTGTTAGTGTTTGGCTTGGGTTTGGGTGCAGTTCATGTGTTGATAGATGTTTTTCACAGGTACTACTTGAAGCCACGAGGTCTACAATATAGTTCTTTTATGGTGGACCAATGGTTGCACTTGTTCAGTATATATTTAACTGCTTATATTTTGGGAAACATTACGGATCTATATCCTGCAATTGAGATAAATAAAAAGGTTTTGTTAAGGTTTGTCTTGATATTGGCTACTATATTCCCTGCTTCGGTTTTTATAAAACTGCTTGTTGACGATTTCTTTAAGGGACGTAAAAAATTTGTGGATGAAGGGAGAAGGGCATTTACGGGTGCCTTAATAGGAAATTATGAGAGACTATTTATATTGTTCTTGATTTATATGGAATTCTATTTGTTGGTTGGCTTAATGATGATTGCTAAAGGATTGTTCTTCATGAAGGACGATGTTCAGGATAGAGAAGTGTTGACGTTTGGAACTACAGTTAGTTATTTTATAGGGGTAGCTGGCGGTATGGGTATTTTGCATGCCGATGATTTGCTTGTTACGATTAATAATGCGTTTATTCATTTTGGAGTGGCTGTGTTGTCGTTTATTATGGTTTTAGTCTTTTTGCTTTTGGTGCATCTCTATGAAAATCGCAGGGAAGAAGCTTAAATAATTGCTTTAGTTGACAAACCGGAAAATTTTTCTGTCCTAACTTTGCCTGTGATATGAAGAGAAGAATAAGAAACGTGGCGGTTTTGGGGTCCGGCGTAATGGGTTCTCAAATAGCGTGTTTGCTGGCAAGCGCTGGATACAAAGTGTTACTGCTGGACCTTCCTGGAAAAGGGGAAGATAGAAATGAAATTGCCAGGACAAATCTGGAGAAGACGCTCAAAATGAAGCCTTCCCCTATTTTAAAGAAAGAATACGCAGAGCGGATTGAAGTGGGCAATTTTGAAGATGATTTGCCAAGACTTAAAGATTATGATTGGGTGATAGAAGCTATAGTTGAAGATCCCAAGATTAAGCAGGATTTGTTCTCTAAAGTAGCTCAATATCTTAGACCAGATGCTATATTGTCGTCTAATACGTCAAGTATTCCTATTCGGATTCTTGCTGAAGGATTACCCGACAATATTAAAAAACAATTTTTAGGGACTCACTTTTTCAATCCCCCAAGATATTTGCCTTTATTTGAAGTTATCCCTGGTCCATACACTGACCCTGAGGTCCTTGATTTCATGGAAGATTTTGGCAATAGGTATATAGGCAGAATTTCCATTAGGTGTAAGGATACCCCTGCGTTTATCGCTAATAGAATAGGTATCTATGGCATTGCTATTGTGTTTAAACTGATGGAAGACCTCGGTCTTTCAGTTGCTGAAGTTGACCAATTGACCGGTCCTATTGTGGGAAGACCTAAATCTGCTACATTTAGAACTGTTGATTTGGTTGGTGTGGACACATTAGTAAGGGTTATGGATTTTCTTGCTGGTGCTTTGTCAGAGGAAAAAGACCTCTTTACACCTCCTGAGTGGTTGCGTAAGATGGTAGAAAAAGGTCTTTTAGGTCAAAAAGCTGGTAAAGGATTTTATACACGCAAGGAGGAGAATGGGAAGAAAGTTACTTATATGCTTGACCTGAAAACTTTTGAGTATGTCCCGCGCAAAAAAGGGAACTTCCCTTCTCTTGCTATGGCACAGAATATAGATGACCTTGGTGAAAGAATTAAGTTCTTATTAAATGCACAGGATAAAGCGGGAGAATTCTTAAGGAAGTTCTTCTATAATTTATTCTCTTATGTTTCTAATCGCATACCTGAGATAGCCGATGAACTTTATCGGATTGACGATGCCATGGAGGCAGGTTTTGGCTGGCAAGCAGGACCATTCAGGATATGGGACATGCTTGGTGTTGAAGAGACAGTTAAGAAAATGGAAGCGGAAGGTGTCAAACCCGCCCAATGGGTTTATGAGATGATTAGCAATGGTAAAAAGAACTTCTATGCAACAATAAATGATGAACTTCACTATTATGATTTAAATGGTGAGTATAAACCTGTTGCCAGTGCAAAAGGACTCATATTGCTTAATAACCTACCTAAAGAAAAAGTGATCTGGTCAAGGAAAGGCGTGACTTTATTTGATATCGGTGATGGTATATTGGCTCTTGCTATTCATACTAAGATGAATGCTATTGGCGAAGAAGTTCTTCGTGGTGTTAACGATGCCATTGACCTTGCAGAAAAACAATATGAGGGTCTTGTCATTACGTCCATCGGTGAGCATTTTTCTGCTGGTGCTAATCTGGCACTTATCCTACAGTTGGCTGTTGACGGTGAATGGGACGACTTGGACTTAGCGGTCCGTATGTTTCAGAGAACCACTACGAGAATAAGATATTCACATATTCCAGTTGTGATAGCACCATTTGGAATGACTCTCGGAGGAGGATGTGAGATGACAATGTATGGCAATAAAGTGGTTGCAGATAAAGAAACTTATATTGGACTTGTTGAGTTGGGAGTGGGCTTAATACCTGCTGGTGGTGGAACAACAGAAATGGTAAGAAGGGCAAGTAAGAGCTATTATAACGGAGACCCTGAATTTCCGCACTTGCAAGAGTGGTTCTTGCCCGTTGCCACCGCCAGAGTAGCTACAAGTGCCGATGAGGCTTATGATATTGGGATCTTTCTTGAAGGTAAAGATGAAGCAATATTCGGACGCAGGAGACTGGTTACTATTGCTAAACGGCGTGCTCTGCAAATGGCACAGGAGGGATTTGTCCCACCACAACCAGAAAAAATCAAGGTGCTTGGTAAAGGAGCTCTGGCAACCCTTAAGCTCGGAGCATATATAATGTGGGAAGGACACTATATCACAGAATATGATAAATATCTCGCGGAAAAATTGGCTTATGTATTTACAGGAGGAGACTTATCTGAACCAACTTATGTTGATGAACAATACTTGCTTGACCTTGAAAGGGAAGTGTTCTTGCACTTGCTTGGACAACGAAAGACTCTTGAAAGAATAGAAGCAGTACTAAAAACAGGAAAACCTTTAAGAAATTAAAAAGCCATGCAAGAAGCATACATAGTAAAAGCTTTCAGAACGGCAGTAGGTAAAGCACCTAAAGGGTCGTTAAGGT
>WFXT01000250.1 GCA_015490475.1 Bacteroidota bacterium | reverse complement strand
ACTATGACCCTTATTAAGTTCCGCTTAGCAAACTACTTTCTCAATAGAAACTGTCAACAATACTTCACTGCTGTATGCTTAATCTCTTTAAAGCATAGCAAAACATACCACATTAATACTTGTAAAACTTATACAACCTAATGATGGTCTCTTTCAATTTGTGCCTTGGGACAATCATGTCAACGAGACCATGTTCAAGAAGAAATTCTGAACGCTGAAAACCTGGTGGTAATTTTTTTCTTATTGTTTGCTCTATGACACGTGGACCAGCGAACCCTATTAATGCCCCGGGCTCTGCAATATTCACATCACCAAGCATAGCAAAACTGGCGGTAACACCACCTGTCGTTGGATCTGTTAGTATTACCCAGTAAGGTATGCCTTCTTCAGACAACTTTGTTAAAATAGCGGACGTTTTAGCCATTTGCATAAGGCTAAAGGCAGATTCCATCATTCGGGCACCTCCTGATTTAGGAATTGCTATCAGAGGTATTTTATGTTCAAGTGCATATTCAGCGGCTCTGGTAAACTTCTCACCCACTACTGAGCCCATTGAACCACCTATAAAGTCAAAATCCATAGCGGCAACAACCATCTTATTTCTACCAATATTACCTGTGGCAACACGCATAGCCTCTTTTAAACCTGTCTTTCTCTTGGCTTCTTCCAGGCGTTGTGCATATGGTTTCCTATCTACAAATCCAAGAAAATCAACCGATTCTAAATCCTCAAAAAGTTCTTCATACTTACCGTTATCAAATAGTAGCTTGAAGTAAACTTCGGAACCCACTCTGAAATGATGTCCACAATTAGGACATACGTGCCAGTTTTCTTCAAGGTCAATAACAGAGAGCATTTCCTTGCATGAAGGGCACCTTGTCCAGACACCATCTGGAGTGTCCTTTTTCTCCTGAGGAGGAGGTAATAGCTTTTGCTTTTCCTTCTCCTTGATTTTCTTGAACCAACTCATAGAGGCTTTATTATGAAGTTAACACAATTTTAGTAGTGTAAATTTAGCAAGTTTATAAGATAACTTTGGTTTAACCACACCATGACTATTACTGATAACAGTAAAGCAGGAGAAAAGTATCCTTTTCTGACTTGTAAGTTCCATATAATATGGAATGTCGGAATAGACACTACAACAGCGGGCAGCGGAGCAAAGATTGAAACAAAGATAGAAATAATAGAGACGGGCAAAATAAGAAGTATCAAATACCTTATTTCTGGACGCCATTGGTGACGATTCATATAAGTATAGAGCACCCATAGAGAAAGTAAGACATTAATTACGATGACAAAATACTTAAAGTACAAGAGTTCGCTAGGATTACCCATTATCGGCATATAAACCATAGATTTAAAGTATGTAGCAAAATCACGATAAGCCATATTTAAAAGCCAATAGCCCATGCCAAGCCATACTGCACCTGTAACAAAAGCCAAGGAATATTTGATATTATTGCGTGATTTATAAATGCCAGTTAACAAACCAGGTATCACAAGCATAAGGACATAAACATTAGTTATCACTAAAATTGCCGAGAGAATACCCATTGTGAACAGTTTTCTTCGGGATGCCTTCCATTGCGGTAAAAAAACATCCATAGACATTAGCCATAACACAAGCAAAGCCCACATCGCAATAGCAATAATTACATTAGTGTTAACGATCATTAAAAAAGGATAAATAAATCCAGATGCAAGAAGGTCTCCACTACCCTCACCAGCAAATTTCCGAAGTTCATAATTCGCAACATAATACGTAGTTACCACAAATCCCATTAAGAAAAGTCCTAAACTGTATTCGGCAGTCGTAAATGTCAAAATCAATATTATAATGCAAATCAACAAGACTATTATCACGGCTCTACTCGCCTTTTATAATTACCAGTCTCAAGCTTTTCTTGTCCACAAAAGGAACTGCTACAGTCCTATCTGCTATCACCGTTGCCCTACTTATCCATATAGGGTTATTAGTTATCCATCTTTGTTTTACCTGTCCAGTTGGGGACACTACTGTGGCAGTGAATCGCGCAATGGAAGATGATAGGTCGTTGAAAAGAAGAAGCAGTGAAGATGGGGATACATGAAGGAATGTTCCTGTGTAAGGGTCATAAAGGGATTCTGTGCGTTGATATTTACTTATCCATTTGACCCATTCGGGTTCGCCTTCTAAGGAATCCTTTTCCCATTTGTAGATGCCAATTGGACCAAGTATATGATACTTTGCCTGTCTTATGGAATAAGGATAATAAAGGTCCATTTCAAGGGATGAATACCATTCTTCTGAGAATTCCTCAACTATGATAACAATTCCTGAATCTGTCATTGTTACGAGAGATACAGGTTTTAGAGTTGCTCTGCCACTATACGGAACATTAACACTTAAGTTCTCTATTGTATCTCGCAAGAAAAACAGGTCTATTATTGAACCATTTGATGCCAGAATCACTGAGTTGTAAAGAGTATCATGAGTTATGATAGCAAAATCATAAGATTCAGTACTGACAATTTGCGTTTGCCACCTGTCAGTCTTATAGATAAGTGCCAGAGAAGGGTCATAGGATAATAATTTCCAATGCCCTGAATCATCAATAATGGCATCTGCTATCGGATTAGACATGTATTTATCATATAGCTGAACATTTTCATTACTATCAATAACCAAAACATAAAGTTGATTATTGGAACACCACAGTGCCAAAAGCCAATATGCATAGTGGGGCGATGAAGCAGAAATTGCCTTTTTTATTGACACATTCCTGTTGAGAGAAGCTATTAAAATACTGTCCGATAGGTCAATAGAACGATATGCATAAATAAAAAACTTCTTGAGCGAATCGTCTTTAAATATTGAGACTATCACTGGTCTATTGTTATACCACCCAACCCATTTTATGTTAGCATTTTCAGGGATGCGTTGCGTCTGTATCCTCTGAAATGTGGAATCAAATACAACCCACTTCATTGATTCACCGGCAACGACGAGCGAGTAAAATTGCTTGTCTTTCCATCCTAACAGGCGAACGTCATAAATGCGTCCAGTAGCATTATATGTTTTAGACCATAATGCTCTTTGTGAATATCCCTGCTGACCTGTTCCAATCAGGATACTAACGCTTAAAGCGAGGATCCAACGCATATATCAAACCTTCACCTATCAAGTTAAACAAAGTTACAGTTATAAATATTGCAGAACCGGGGAAGATGGCTAACCACCAGCTTTCGGGAAATTTGCGAGAAAGGGACAGAAGAGAACCCCAGGTCACAGTATCAGGGGGAACACCCAATCCCAGAAAAGACAGTGTTGATTCCGTTAAAATAGCACTGGCTATGCCAAAGGCGATGGAAATAAGCACAGGCGTCAACGCATTGGGGATGGCGTGTCTTAACAAAATCCTACGATGAGGAAACCCAAGGGAACGAGCAGCCTCTATGTACTGAAGGTTGCGAATTCTGAGCAGTTCCGCCCTAATAAAACGAGCAATGCCTGTCCATCCCGTGAGACCAATTACTGCCATGACGAGGAATAGTGACGGTTCTGCAATAGCGACAATAGCAACTATCAAGAATAAAGTAGGAACAGTAACCACTACCTCAATGAGTCTTGAAACAATCATATCCATGGGTACAAAAACTCGTTCGCCTAACCATTTTACCTTTTTGAAGGGTCTTGCCAGCAGCCACGCCAGAAAGAGAAACCCCACAAAAATGCCAGCACTAATAAATAGTTGGATTATAAAATCCAGAATTGACTTAGACAAACTATCAATGAGAATATACTTCCTAACTTCTATGGCATAGAAATATCCCAAAACCAGCATTATTAACCCAAAGAATAGAGATGCTCTGGATGCTTTTATTGTATTGTCACCGAAATAACCAGCCAATGACCCAAGCAAAATACCTATTATTGCCGCTATGCCCATAGATACAATACCTACCGATAGGGCTATACGTGTAGCATGAATGAGTCCAGCAGCAACATCCCTACCTAAATCATCGGTGCCAAGCCAATGTCTCCACCGCCACGACGGAACATACTGTTCGTCAAAGGGACCAACCAGAACGTTATACAAGTCAATGTTTTGGGGCGAATACGGAATAAGGGGAAATATAGCCCAGTCATAGTCAAGGTCTCTCCACGATGTAATGTTTCTCAAGTTTTCGGGCAGGGCTACGCCCAGCCAATCATACATATACTCACGTATAATCGGAAAGTAAATCTCACCTTTATATTTCATTACAATAGGCTTCTCATTGGCTATGAAATCAGCGAATATGGCTATAAAAATGAGAAAATACACCGCCCTGAGTGCCCACACAGCAAGTCTGTTCTTCTTAAACTGCCTTTTCACATAATACCAATAGGTGCGTGGCTTTTCCTCTACAATCTGTGAATTTGCACTCATTACTTCATTTTCCTTCTGCATGGCTCTAAAAATTTTTTATTTCTTTTTGCCGTACGAGATTCTCGGGTCCACGACAGCATAAAGAATATCTGCAACGAGGTATCCAACAAGAGTCAAGATAGATACCAACATAACTACTGTATAAACAACCGGATAATTACGTGCAATTATTGCTTCGTAACTGACCTTACCCATTCCAGGAATTGAGAAAATATATTCAATAACGAAAGAACCAGAAATCATAAATGGGAATACATTAGCAAAAATGGTAATAATAGGCAGAAGTGAATTTCTAAAAGCATGTTTCCATATAACAACATTATCAGGCAGTCCCTTTGCATAAGCTGTCCTAATGTAGTCTTCCTTAAGGACCTGTATCATTGCTCCTCTCATTTGCTTAGCGAGGAATGCCAGCGACGGATATGCTAATGCAATAACAGGCAGAATTAAATGATGGGCGACATCAATAACTTTTTGCCACCAAGGTGCAGTTTCAGGCAGTGAAGAAACGCCGAAGGCAGGGAACCAGTCTAAATAAGCGCCACCACCAAAGAAGATTATAAGCAAAGTGGCTATCCAGAAGTTAGGCAAAGAATAGAGAATATAGAGAGTTACTGTAAGTATCTGGTCTTGAACAGTGCCCGCTTTTACAGCACTATACACTCCTGCCTGAATGGCTATCAGATATATAATGATTATTGCCAGAAAATTCATCAACGCAGTCCACTTGACAGCATCTTTTATCACCTCGGCAACGGGCCTCTGGTCCACATAAGAAATACCAAAATCTCCCACTAAAAACCCTGTAATCCAACGATGATACTGATTCTTAGTGCCATACCAATGAATTGTTGGAATATAGTTCTTCCAGACCTCAGGGTTCTGAATCATGTCAAGATAAGCCTTTTTGAGAGTTTGCACTGACTCTTTGAATTCCATTATTGAACGTTTGGCTTCCTGCGGATTTTTAATTATAGCAGTATCATTGCTCACACGATTAAACTCAGCCAATAAACTATCCGCGGTAAATGTCAGTAAAGTAGTATAGAAACCAATTTTAAGAGTATCATAAGTCATGAATAGTTCATTAATAACCTCATATGCTTTGTTTCTGTATTTCCTGAAAGGTCCCGCAACAGGCAAGTTATATAGCCTAATCTGGGTTTGCTTGAGAGCCAGATAGTAGGATTGAATATAGTCCCAGTTGCCCAGTTGTGCTATAAGCCTTCTCAAAACCTCCTGATGCTTTCTCTTGGGTATTTTGTAAAGTGTGTCGGGAACTGAAAGAGGTTGGAGAGCAAAATAGAATAAAGGCAAGTCAAGTCCCAGTTTACGTCTTTGCTCCATATAGGCTTCTTCGGTAGCCATAAAGTCAGTGGCTCGTCCCTCGGCACCCATAATTCCACCCAGCATTTGCTCTACAGGGTCGCCAGGGGCGTTAGTGCTTAGCCAGAACGTCAAAAGAGATATAATGAAAAGGGT
>WFXT01000249.1 GCA_015490475.1 Bacteroidota bacterium | reverse complement strand
CCACTCAGTAATGAAGCATATGTGATAATAATTAAAAGAGATATAGTTATCTCATAATTTTTAGTCTTCAAATTGTTCAGTATTTCTTGAGCATTCTTTATTGCTTGTGCTGTTTTACCTTTCGCTGCAAGGGACATTAAGTAAACAATCTGTGCATTATTAAGTATTGGGTGTTTGTCTTGATTGGCAAGAATCTTCTTATAACGGTCTGCAGGTTTACTAAACAATCTGATTATGTCTTCAACTTTGCCCTGTTTGAACATCGCTATTGTCTTAAATGAAAAGAGTGTCGCCTGATATGATTGATAACGTTCTGGAGATATAAAGTTTTGAAATTTTTTTAAATCCTGCTCAATTTGCTCAATGAGCGTTATGTTGTCTTTGAAGCCAAGTCCAATTGCATTCGCACATAAGTGAATCATATCATGAAGATATTGGTCTGCAAGCAGTTGCCTATTTTCAGTATTCTTTAGTAGGTCATTATATATTGCCTTTAACTCAGACAACCAATTGAAAGCAGTATTAAAGTGCAGACATATCCTGTACAGCACACCCGCAGAGAGGGCATATATTCTGAAGACAAAAGGAGGTCGGTCACTAACAGACTGTGGAGATAGCGATTCAAACATTTCATAAGTTTCAACAACCTCTTCTGGAATGTCTGATGCTTTAAGGGGAAGTTCTGTTGTTCGTTCCCACTCTCTCAAATAACTGTATTGAGAGGATATTTTCAAATAATCAAGCAGATGAGAAAGTTCTTCGCTAAATTCTTTAATTATTTCCAGTTGTCCATTTAATGAAGGGGCATATCGTGTATCAACCCTACTAATTTTCTGAAGTTCAGAAAATGCAAGAAGTCTGAGTTCTGGGGAATAGAATGGTACCACAGGGTCGGCAAGCAGTTTCTTATTAATTTCAATAGCACGTGGGTATAGTTTCCTACGACGCATTTCAACAGCAATAGCCATATTCAAAAGACTCTTGATTATTACATGTTCTTCTGCACACAAATTAATAAGCATTGTGAGAAGTATGTTTGATGCTCTGCTACGCAACTGCCTCATCCTGCTTGCCAAAAGCCTTTCCCGATGGGCATATTGCCTTTCTAATTGTTCTAACTCTTTAATGTCTGGTTTGAAATACTTAAGTACGTACAGCAAGAAGTGTTCTTCCTGTGATAACTCTTTATAATTCTCAAGTTTACTTTTGATTATTCGCCTCTCTTGTGGCGTTAACTTAAGAAGTATATCATACAGTTTTTTTCCTGCAGGCATTTGTGTGCGGGGTTTGTTTAAACTGTGGCTAAGATATAATTTTTCACTTAAATTTACTAAAGGATTGGTCAATGAGTGATTTAAATGCCCCCGCTGATTCAAAGGCATCAAGCAAACCATCGTATATATCATCTTTTGCTATAAAGTTCCAGAATTCTTTTCCCACCATTACTTCCTGCCTTTTTAGGTCGTAAAGACCTTTCAATGTCCACCGTTCATAAGGCTTAGGGTGATATGGATTATAAGGAATTGCTATTCTGCCTTCCACTTTTCGCTTGGATTGTTCTGAGAGGCGTATAGCCTGCCATATCAATATTTTACGCTTCATTGCTTTAAATTCTTTCATGTTGGGCTTGGCACTGGTTATGTCTATAAAATATTCTCGTCCATTTTTGTTTTTCAAGTAAAGGTCAGCACAATCTTTACTTACATTTACAAGGTGTCCTTGTCCTACCTGTTTTCGTAACATAGACAATTCCTTCCTTATGTTTATCTCTTCTATATTAGCACCTAATTTCCTAAACATACCTTCCTTCATAAACTTGCTACTTTATCTCATATTTTATTTTTGCTCTTTGCTTGGAACTGTTGCCATTACCGAATCAACCCGTTGCCTGATAACCACCCATTTGCCAAGGAACAACAACTCTGTACTTTATTTCTTCATGTGTCATAATAATGGCTGTAAACCATAAGGACTTGCATGTTTGCATATCTTTGCATCCATGAATCCTCTATTCTTGCTTTTGTTTGCCTTTGGTAGTAATAGCAATGATTCCCTTTCAGTGGGAATTGAAACATTTATGCGTTTCCAAACTGGAAGAAATTTTTTTGTGTATAAGTATAGTCAACCTGTTTTGGCAGAGCAGAGATTTTCGCCTTTTCTTAAATTTAGTTCAGGAAAGGTAACCATCCGAACTGGCTTGAATATTTCAAACCGATGGACGCAATTTGTGTCTGTTCCCTTGCCATCTTATGCATACGGACGGTTTGCCAGTGTTTATGCAGGCGAAAACTGGGTAAAGTGGCAGGTGACGGATAGGTTTGTGATTCGGGCAGGACGACAATTTGTTAAATATGGTACAGGACGCCTTTTCGGAGTAGAGTTATGGAATATTGTTCCTGTGTATCCTGATATGGTTCGTATTCGTTACAACGCATCCGGATGGTTTGTTGAAGCAGGTGGCGGGTGGTTTTATCCCGTTGAATCAGAACTTACAGCATGGCTTTCCCAAAAAGGTTTCCATGTGGCATATCTTCAAAAGGACAGTTTTTTCCTGCTTGCTTTGAGTGAGTATAGTATGGGCAGAGATAGTTTTATTGTGTGGCGTCATACTGTGGGAGGGCAAATCCCAGTGTTAATAACCAAGGGGGAGAAGTTTCTTGGTGTGTTCCTTGAGGGATATTTTCAGTTTGGTGTTACAGATAGGTTTGTGCCGGGGCAAGGCATTAAAAGAATTCCTGTTCGAGCCTTTATGTCGGTCCTTAGAACTCAGGGTAAAGTAAAAAGATTCATGGGGGAAGTTTCTGCTGTGGTTATAAGTGGGCAACCATTAAGTACACTGAATGACTTTGAAAGTTCTTTTTATGCAGAGATGGGATTGTGGCATAGGTATTATGGATTCCTTGATTGGTACTGGAATCCCACTACATGGGGTTATGCTGGATTAATGCAATTGGAAACTAATTTAGGTGTGCTACTAAAAAATTGGCAATTTAGTGTGCTGGGGTCAATATTTAGGAATTTGTATATGCAAGGTTCATCTCCTTTTGTGTCTTATGAAGCCACTTTTCTTGTGAGATATTTTGCATCAAATTTTGTTCTGGAAGTAAGTGGAACGTACGGGAAAGCGTCGGAACAACTCAGAAACTGGAGGGCATTGCCCAAAATAGGACCAGTGCCTTCAACAGGATATGTTATCTGGACGACACTTACCATTAACCTTGAAAAGAATATTAAGTGATGGACAAAGTTCCTAAGCAATATAGGTTTATAGATTTTTCTGACTGGGCTCGTCCGCTGGCAATAGCGATTGCCAGACAGTTGCTTCCGTTGGGCATCCATCCCGTTGTTGTAACTATTGCTTTTCTTGGACTTGGAATCTGGGCATATTTTCTAATTCTGCAGAGTGTTTACTGGCTTGCTGGACTTCTTGTCTTGATAAAGAATGTCCTTGATTCAGTGGACGGCTCACTGGCTCGTTTGAGAGGGAAGCCTTCTTTGGTGGGCAGATATGCTGACTCTATTGCCGATGCCATCCTGAACACTTTGTGGATTTATGCATTGTATAAGATTTGTGGCAATGGCTGGCTTGCTGGGACTGTGTGGTTCTTCCTGCATATTGAAGTAACTGCTATGAACTACTTTTTTGTGATATACAGGCATCTCACAGGTGGAGACAGGACAAGCAAACCACTTGAATTCAAACGACCAAAGGAAGGAATTGCTGTTCCCTTTTGGTTTCTCTATGTGCTGTATTACGGCTGGCAGGATTTATTAATTCACGTGCTTGTTAAAGTTTTCCCTTATTTACAACGTATTGCAAAGGATAAAAATTTGCTCAGTATTTTGAGTTTATGGGGTTTGGGTGTTCACATGCTTCTGTTGGGCTTGTTGTTAATTATTGGGAAACCTTGTTTGTTTCTGCCTATTGAGTTATTAGGATCTGTTGTGTGGCTTGTTGCATTGTTCTTAATCCCGCTTATTAAGTTCCGAAAGGCTTAGTTTTGTATCTGATATGTGGCAACATAAACACCTTCTGGAAATAAGCCATCTGTCCGCACAGGACATAGAAGATGTGTTCGTCCTTGCTGAACGATTTTTGAATTTCATGAACAGGGGAGTTAGAAAATTTCCTGCCCTCAAGGACTATTCAATGGTTACATTATTTTTTGAACCATCCACCAGAACAAGAATAAGTTTTGAACTCTCTGCAAGGAATTTGTCTGCCAATGTTATTCATTTTGACACGAGTAGTTCATCCCTACAAAAAGGAGAAACATTATATGACACATTAAAGACACTGGATGCTATGGGATTTGATTTTATGGTAGTCAGGCATAAATGGATTGGGGCACCACACTGGATAGCCCGAAACGTCTCTGCCCGTGTTATTAATGCTGGCGATGGGACACACGCCCATCCTACACAGGCTTTGCTTGATGCTTTTACCATTAAGTATTTCCTTGGTACTCTTCAAGATGTTAGGATAGCAATAGTGGGAGATATTCTTCATTCAAGGGTTGCTCGATCTGACACCGTTGCCTTCCTCAAACTGGGAGCCGAAGTGATGCTATGTGGACCGCCCGCTTTGCTTCCTGCTCAAATGAAGAGAGAAAAAGTTTTGTTAACCTATAATATTGATGAGGCTCTCAACTGGGCAGATGTCGTAATAGCACTAAGATTGCAAAAGGAAAGGCAGAAACAAGGACTTATACCTTCGTTGAAAGCATACAATCGGGACTATGGCTTGACACCAGAAAGATTATCAAAGATTGGACGTAAAATATGGATTATGCATCCCGGACCAATGAACCCGGGAGTTGAAATAGAACCTGTTGTTGCAGAAAGTAATGTTTCATGGATTCTCTCTCAGGTAAAACATGGTGTAGCAGTGCGCATGGCTCTACTATACCTGCTTGCTCAGGTTAAGAATTGAACATTATAATTCACTCTTTTAATAGTGCAATTCATCTGATAAGTTGCGGTAAAACCCATGTGGTAATAAATGTCACTATACCAGAAAAGACAATAAAAACGAATAATATTAGCCACTGTATAAATGTTACACGATTGTGAAGTTCCTCAAATCGCTTGTTGATGTCGTCAAATCTTTTATTCATGTCCTCAAAACGTCTGTTGACATCTTCAAAACGTTTTTCCATTGCTTCAAAACGCTTATCTATTATTTCAAAGCGCTTTTCCATTAACTCAATAAGCATCTTTATATCATCTTTGGTAGCAACGTTACTAAATTGCTTGTGATATACATCATCTATGGCTATTGCTATGGCTTCTGCCAATTTTTCGTCCACATCATGTTCCCGTAATATCTTTTTAACTCTTATAGCAATGCTTCCCTCAAACATCCTAAATTGGCTTTTCTCTAATAAAGATACGTTAATTTATGGGTAAACGTTTGTCGTTATCAAACGGGATATTAACTTATGCAGTTCAATAGTGCTATACTATGCCATAATATCTTCTTATAAACCATTCTGCTACTAACATGAATATTCCAATAGTGGCAAGCAAAGCAAGAAGTCGCCACTCAATCGCTATTGGTTCCATAGTCTTAATCTGATGGGCATGCTTGGAAATTATAGAAACGGCTTGTTTCCACTGATTCAGTGGTATGACCGTGCCTTTTGAACGCCATTCTTCTACGAACTGCTCATTGCGACCAGATACAATGTCTTCAGGGGCAACATCAACGACAGTAAAATAACCAAAGTCTGTCAAGGATTTCCCACCAATAACTGTTTTCAATTCATAATTATACTTACCCGGATTCAGGTTTTCAAGTTTGACATAATAGTTCCATTGGGCGGGAATCATAAAGCCTTTTGCCACTATTGTACCTGCCGAGTCCCGCACTGTGTATTCCACAGGATGTTCAGTGGAATAACCTTTCCCGGGAATTATAACTGATGCATTTATTATAACTGGCTGGAATCTGTATAAAACATACGAAGGCATTGAGCTTTCTAACTTAACTTTTCCTTTGTTAATTATAAATTGCAAAAGAGCATAAACAAACTCGTCAAAAGGTTTATGTGAATCCAAAAACCTGTATGTATGCAAACGCCATAGCCAGAAACCCGAGCCCATGGCATAACACCTTGTATTTTCAGTGCAGAACACCAGAGGTTGATTCAGAGCATAATCTTCTATTGCTTGCCATAAAAATATTTTCTCGTATTCTGCAGAAATGACACCTGTTGTTGAAAGGGGGGGCAACATTTTCATTATTTCAGCAAATTGCTTTAGTTGGCTAATATTACCCGGCAGAGCATAGAAGTCAGGAGCGGGGCTACCATGAATCTCTCGTCTTCCATGTGCCCGTTGCACTTTTATCTTCTTATCTATTTTGCTTATGCGCAATAGTGCATTGCTATTTAATATCCACAGGTAAGGCACCTTTGTTTGCAACCAATCATTTATCCTTTCCGGAAAGCCAATTATTATTAAAGCATCTGGAAGGGGATTGGACAAAGGTTCACCACTTCGGTATAACTCTGTTTCAAAGGTTTTAAATCCTTCAAGAGCCCTTCTAAATGCACCAATGTCGGGATGTGTTATCTCTGACAGTATTGCAATCTTGTATTTTCTGTCTATAACCCTTATAGAAATGGGGCGTCTGTCAATGATTGAATCGTTTTTCATTATCTGAATAGTAGCGCGATAAATTCCTGCTGGCAAACCATCCACTGGAACCTGAACTTCCACGACACCCTGAGGGGAGAGCGACGCAGAACTTTCACGGGATACATCTCCTTTTATGACAATCTTGAAATTATCTGTATAACAGTTGCGTGACTCAACGATAATGTTAATAACAAAAGGTTGCATTGAGCTGGGAGTGGGAATAACAACATCACCTATCCTTATCTCACATTGCGAAAGGGAATCACCGACAATAAGCAAGAGGCTACTGTCAGGAATTGTTGAATAATCAAGCAAGCCGTAATTGTGATGTCCGTCCGTTATAAAAACCGCTGTTGATGAGTGTATATTCTTGAGTAGTGAGGCTATTTTTAAAGGAGTCCCTATATCAGTGAAAGAATCTGAGAATGTTACAGGCAGGGGCGCTTCTCGCAAAGCACTACCGAAAAACCATGTTTTAATACTGAAATTAGTTTTCAGTGTAGCGACAAAAGAGTCTATAGCGTCAGGCGAAGCCTTCAATACTTGCATTGACCGTGAATTGTCAATAAACACACTAATTTGTTCCTGCTTGACGACTTCCTGCCATCCCGGTTCCCGGGGTATCAACAAAACAAGTGCTAATAGAGCAGTTCCAAGCCACCTTAAAACAAAGGATATCCATCTGGCTGGACGTGATAAATGCGATTGTTTCCAATATAAAACGGAAGCAGGGATAAGACCTATTAGCAATGAAATTATAATCGCAAACCAGAAATCAACATTCAAAGTCATCAACCGCTATATAAACCACCGCACACTACTATCGTCTGCCCTGTTATGTAGGAAGCCCTGTCGCTGGCAAGAAATAGTACCACTTCCGCAACCTCTTCAGGTTTTCCAAATCTACCCAATGCAATGTTTGATAAATATTCTTTCTTGACCTGTTCAGGGAGAGAAGCGGTCATATCAGTTTCAATAAAGCCTGGGGCTATAGCATTAACCCTTATGTTACGTTTGCCCACTTCTTTAGCAACTGCTTTAGTAAAAGCAATTAGTCCTGCTTTTGAGGCTGCGTAGTTTGCTTGTCCCGGATTAGAAGTCAGACCTACAATTGAACTCATATTGATTATCGCTCCTGAACGCTGTTTTAACATGGGTTTCAAAACAAATTTGGTTAATCTAAATGCCGCCGTCAAATTTACATCTATGACCTGCTGCCATTCTTCATCTTTCATACGAAGCACTAAGTTGTCTCTGGCTATCCCAGCATTGTTGACCAGTACGTCTATGCGACCGTGTTCTTTTATGATTGTGTCAACCAAATTTTGCATTGCTTCGGCGTCCGCCACATCACCTTGAAAGCCTTTCACTTGCCCTTCATACTTCTGTTCTAACTGCTGTGCTTCGCCTTTACTACTTCTATACGTAAACCATACTATTGCACCCTCCTGTGCAAAACGTTCCACTATAGCCCTGCCTATCCCACGTGAACCTCCCGTGACAAGAACAACTTTATCTTTAAATTCCAACTCTTTCATTCTACCTATATTTGTGCTAAATTACACAAAGCAATGAAACGGATACTTATCTCTGCAATTACAGTTATTGTAATGACACAAACAGTTTATGGACAGGGAGGCTGGCTGTTTGGCGTCAGGGGAGGTGTTGGAATTCCCATGCTTTTGAACAACAACTGGATGAACGACGGTGATTACACATATGAACCCGGATTAACATGGAACGTCGGTGGAATGATTGGATATAATGCTGTTTACTATAACTATGGCTTTACGCTTGGATTCCACTATAGACAGACAAAACATGTTTTGCGATATACAAGCCTTGCAGGAACACAGGACCCTGAAATTCTTCAGATGTCTTCTATTGAAATTCCCCTGCTGATGCGGTTCAGACCCACTGGTGATGCCAGAACTAAATTGATTACTTACGCAGGATGGTACTTTGAAATAGGCGTTCAGGCTTCCTCATTTAACGCTGTGCAATACACATATGAAAGCAAGAATAAATTAGTTGGCACAGTGCAAATGAATATTACTAATGTGTTTAAGCAATGGGATTTTCAGGGCGTTATAGGCTTTGGTTTCCATCAAATAGGTACGGAACGGTTTGCTGTAACACATGGCTTAAAGATTTTTGCCTCTATTATGGACATGGTTGAGCCCCGACAAAATAGCAATGGTTGGCTTCTTGCTCCCATGTTTGAGCGACTTAAAGTTTACCCTTCTCAACCCACTCGCTTTATAGTCGTCCAGTATATGCTGTCTATTATCTACAAGATTCCCAAGATGGGAAGGTAAAAGGGATAGAGCAACCTTTCGCATTTTATGGTTACGCAAGTGGTAATCTTAAAAAGTGTTTAGATTGGTAAACAGATGGAACGGCCTTACTTGTTTTCAATTGGACACAGTAATAAGGACATTGCAGAGTTTATAAATGAACTCACACAGTTTGAAATAGAATTAATCATAGATGTTAGGTCATACCCTTACTCAAGACGTTTTCCTCATTTCAACAGGGAAACTTTAATGAGGGCATTGCAATACGCTGGAATTGAATATATCTACAGGGGTAATTTACTTGGAGGACGTCCTAAGGACCCGTCATGTTACGAAAATGGGAGAGTCAACTATGAAATACTACGCAAGAAAGCGTTCTTTCAGCAAGGCATTATG
>WFXT01000248.1 GCA_015490475.1 Bacteroidota bacterium | reverse complement strand
ACTTTGTGGTGTGTTATCCAGCACATCGGGTCCACTAACCTGATTCCACCCTCGCGATATGTGGAACAAGGCTTGATTTAGTACAATAGGAAAATACAGTGCTGAGTCAAAGGCTAATTCCCGCCAATAACAGGGAACATAGCCGGACGTGTCTGTACGTACGATTACTCCGTCTCTGCCAAGGGCACCCCATGAAGTAGTCCATCCGCTTGCATATACAGATGTTCCATCAACCGCCACGTCAACAAAGCGTTCGTCTCCTGTGTCCCCAACAGCAACTGCTTTTCTTAGTTGTCCCAGCGAATCCAAAAAGATGAGAATAGCGTCATCATCCCCGTTAGATGTTGTGGTCCATCCGGCAAGGACAATTGTTCCATCAGCCATCCTCTGGGCAGAGTTAATTTGTTCATCACTAACAGTTCCATAGACCATTCCCCATTGAAAATTACCAAATGTGTCAACCCGCATCACCAGAATGTCTCTATTGCCCACATACCCCGGGTCCATCCATCCAACAAGTAACAAATAGTCTGAATACACGAATATTGCCCATGGGACTTCGGTAGCACCTGTTCCGTATGTTCTCTCCCATACTGGATTTCCTGAAGGGTCAATTTTAGCCACCAAGAAATCACTGCTACCAGCTCCTATATTGAACGACCAATTGAGTAAATACCTAATCTGATTGGGTTGCCACACCATATCGTGAGTACCTTCATTACTTAAAACACCACCATATAAGTATTGATTTACAATAGTACCAGATGTTGTTATTTTGAAATAGTAGCCGTCCCATACACCTATATCCCAGAAAAACACTGCATCAATATCACCCCACACTACCAGAGTGTCCCCAACAAATTCTTCCACATAGATGTGCCAGACATCGTCTGCTAGACCATGAGGTAATAGTTGAGTCCACAATAAAGTTCCCGTTGCATCAACTCCAGCAAGAAATACATCATTCCAACCATCCCTAAAACCTTCACCGCTATATACAATTGTACCATTTGAATGAACGGCAACATCATAAATCCATTCGTCAGTACTATAACCCCATGTCTTGGACCAGATGATGTTGCCTGTAAGTGGGTCAACCCTTAGGAGCCAACCATCCTGCAAGCCAGCACCCCATGAGTCAGTAATACCACCAACTGCAAGAATATTGTTCTGAATATCAATGGAAGTGAACTCATCATTATTTAGTCCGCCATACACCTGCAACCAGCCCACTTGACCATATGCCAATGAAAATATTAAAGCTAACAGTAAAGTTCTCAGGTACATGGCGGAAATTTTACGGGTTCACTATTGTTATACGGATTTTTTAATAAAAGGTTACAAAACAACAAGAGATAAGAGAATTCCACGTTTTTCAAAGATTTGAAAACACTTGCTGACCCATGTCATAAAAGTTTACAAATTTTTGCCCTTAATTAGAATCAGAAAATAAAGGAGCCATGAGTGCTAAAATTCTAATCTTAGGAGGCGGAAGTGGGGGATTAGTAACTGCAAATTCCCTCTATCACATTTTCAAAAACAGAAGTAATAAACCAGAGATAACATTAATTGACAAAAATCAATATCATGAATTTATGCCAAGTTATCCGTGGGTAGCATTAGGCTATCGTGAACCTGATGAAATCAGAAGACCCTTATCACTATTGGAAAAGAAGGGCATAAGATATGTAAATGCAATTATTGAAAGCATTGACCCAGATAAAAAAGAGGTCAAGACTTCAGAAGGCGTTTTTACTTATGACTTTCTCGTGGTCTCTCTTGGAGCAGAATTAGATATTGATAAAATAAAGCACTATAAAGAGGAGGCACATCATCCATGGAGCTTGCAAGGAGCTATGAATTTGCGAAGGGCGTTAAAGAACTTTACAGGAGGTAAAATCCTAATTGGAGTTCAGGGCATGTATTACAGATGCCCACCTGCACCATTTGAAATAGCTGGTCAACTTGATTTTATGCTCAGAGCCAAAGGAATAAGAGATAACACAGAAATAACCATCTTTCACCTGACGCCCGGACCATTATCAAATATGGGACCTGCTATTAGCACAGTGATTGCTGAAATTTTGAATAACAAAGGAGTCAAATTTGTTGGCAACTTTGAATTTGAACGCATAGAGCCACAAGAAAAGAAAGTGTATGCCAAGGATGGTAGAAGTCTGTCCTATGATTTACTTATAATGCCACCTGCCCACAAGCCTAACTCTGTCGTAGCAAGCAGTAATTTAAGTAATGGCAATGATTTCCCTGCAGTGGACCCTGAAACTTTTAGGCACATTAAGTATTCCGATGTGTTCATAATTGGCGACATTGTTAATCCTGCGATTAATCTGCCCCCTGCTGGTGTTGTAGCACACTTTCAGGCAGAATTCGTTGCCAATCAAATAGCAGTAGAGATAATAGGAGGATATGTAGGAGAGAGCTTCACCCCTGTGGCTATGTGCATTATGGATTTTGGAGACGACGCTGTTTTGCCGATGTGTGAATTTACTAAGGTTTACAAAGACCTTTCGGGACCGCCCACTTGCGGAGTGTTAGGCAGAGGAAAGGAAATAAGGCTTGTGAAGGAAGCTTTTGAAGCAATGTGGTTCGCTAATTACCTAACAAAGTGAGACTGTTAACCCTTGAAAATTGAGAAGCCATGAAGTCAGAAAAACTTACACCAAGACAAGAGGAAGCCCTCAAACGACTGGCAGACTTAGCCGTCAAACTTCATGAGAACGGCATAATTGATCTGCTGGAGCAATTGTCAGAATTGAGCCCTAAGGCAATATCATATCTTGCAGAACCCAGAATTCTCAAAATTGGAGCTAACATATCGTTTATGTTACACATTCTGGAAGTAATTAATCCTACTATCTTTTCTGTCATGATGAATAACTTCATTAATGCTTTGTCTGAAGAAATGACCCCTGAGAAAATGACAGACCCACCCCGTGCTACATTTGGTAAGATGCTTAAATACATGCGGGACCCTGATGTTCAGAGGGCATTAGCCATGATTTTCATTTTCCTAAAAGCCTTTGGTGCATCAATAAATACATCCGCTGAACAGTTTAAGAAGATGATGGACATGATGGAGAAGCAATTTGCCAAAATGAGGGAAGAGCGTAGCAAACGTGGAATACCCATCAAAGAATAATTTCAGCCATAGTGAACCATATTGGAGTTTTAACCATTATTATTAGCAAAGAGATTTTTTATGACAAAAAAGAATCATTCCGAGGAGGATAAGTGGCTTCCAGATGATGAGTTCATGCCTATCAACGATGATGAACTGCTTAATATGGATGAGCTGGAAAGTCGTTTTTTTGATGAGGAAGAGCCAGAAGACTTAGATGACGACCTTGAGATTATTGACCTTGATGAATTGCTTGAACTTCTTGAAGAAATGGAGTCTGCCGATGAAATTCCAATAGATGAGACCGATGAAATGGATGATTTAGACCTCATCCACGAAGATGACTTTATTTGGGATGATGAAGACATGGAACTTGAAGACAATGAACTATTAAAAGATTGGCTGGAAATCGTTGACGACATTGAAGTTGAGGGAGATTTAGATGACGATGACTTTTTTGAAGATGATGAGATTGAACCAGATGACGAACTTAACTAAAGGGCTTCTGGCATTACTATTTGTTGTCATTTGTGAAGTAAAGGGTCAGATTGCAAAGGTTAATGGCTCTTTGACTGACGGCAGGGGAGCCCCCCTGACGCACATACGCGTAATTTTTAAACCGCTACATAAAAGTGATTCAATTATTGCTATTACAGACACTTCCGGACTTTTCACAACAAAATTGCCACAGGGCAACACTTACAAGATTTTTGCAGAATTATATGGACAAAGAGTCTCTTTTAACAACATAT
Source organism: Bacteroidota bacterium (assembly GCA_015490475.1). Classification (GTDB taxonomy): domain Bacteria; phylum Bacteroidota; class Bacteroidia; order JAADEI01; family JAADEI01; genus JAADEI01. The sequence continues at coordinate 9,446 of WFXT01000248.1, read as the reverse complement.
TATCCTTAAAAGAATATGGTCAAGACATAGAATTGGAAATGAACTTGCAGATTATTATGGACACTCTTTACAAAGAGATTATAATTCTACCAGATATTCACTTTGAGTTTGACAAAGCGATAATAAAACCTGAATCTTATCCCATTCTGGATTCAGTAGTCCAGTGGCTTAAAGAAAATCCAAACATGATAGTGGAAATTGCAGGACACACTGATAGCATTGGTTCTGCTGAATATAATTTGAGTTTAAGCAGAAGACGTGCTGAGGCTGTCAGGCAATACCTCATTAAAAAAGGAATTTCCCCACATAGGCTTTATGCACGTGGGTATGGTGAAACGCAACCGATTGCTGACAACGGAACGGAAGAAGGCCGGGCTAAAAACCGACGAGTGGAAATAAGAGTAATAAGAAAATAAGACAAGATATGTCCAAGATACGTATTAACAAATTTCTATCAATGGCTGGCGTAGCATCACGCCGAAAAGCAGATGAATTAATAAAGGCAGGAAGAATAAGAATTAATGACCGAATTGCTGTACCCGGAGACAAAGTAGACCCTGTAAAAGACAAAGTGTTTGTTGACGACCAAGAAGTTACATATACGCCAGCCTATTACTACATTCTTCTCAACAAGCCCAAGGACGTGATTACTACACGTAGTGATGAAAAAGGCAGAAAGACAGTTATGGACCTCTTGCCCGAAGAATTACGCAATATAGTTTTTCCAGTGGGCAGACTGGACAGGAATACCACAGGTGTGCTATTGCTTACTAACGACGGCGAACTGGCAAACAGACTGATCCATCCATCCTATAATATTCCCAAAGAATACATTGCCACACTTGACAAACCTGTGACCAAAAAAGACCTCATCAAATTGGTTGAGGGAATAAAACTAAAGGGAGAAGAAGAAATCACTACCGTTGATGAAGCCAGATATGAAGATGAGTCAAGAAAAGTAATATATTTACGTTTACACTCTGGCAAAAACCGTGTTATAAGAAGGCTTTTTGACCAATTGGGATACAAAGTCAAGAAACTAAACAGGATTAGTTTTGCAGGTTTAAAAAGGCAAGGCTTAAAGCCAGGACAATGGAGGTATCTATATAAAAGGGAAGTAAGGCATTTGTATAATATAACAGGTCTAAAATGGCATCCTTCAAGAGGTGAGATACCACCAGACGCCCCTAAACCCAATAGACCTCAGAAATTTCAAAAAAACAGGAAATTATCTTCTAAGAAGGCTTCTTAACACGCATTAGCCTATAGAGGGCATCAATAGTCATTGAAATAGCCAGAACAACCATAACAATAGCGAAAACAATAGCAGGAATATTTGTCTGTTCTGCCCTGAGGAAGTCCAACAGTTGGAGTATCAGTGCTGATATAGTAACTATGAGCATAAAAATTGCAGGAACTAAGGCAATGAGATATTTAGCACCCAATTTAAATAGCCATGCTGTTATAACTAATAACGCCAGTGCCGCCATGAGTTGATTAGCAGACCCGAACACTGTCCATAGCCTGTCTGCCTGTCCCGATAAAAGGATTAGTGTAGCTATGACTACAACAAGTAGTGTAGCAAAATATCTATTTCGTAATCCTGTTAATTCAAAAGTTATATATCGTGCTATTCGGGTGGCTGTATCAAGGGTTGTTAAAATGAAAGTATTCAAAACAAGCACTGCAAAGAAGGGAGCCCATTCTTTTGCAAAAGGGACAGCATTACCAACCCCTGTAGCAAATGTGCCAATTGGATTAGAGGCATCATGTCCAGAAGCCAGTGAAGCGACGGAAGCGACGACAAGCAGGGCAAGTAAACCTTCCAGTAACATAGCACCATAAGAAATCCTGCGTGAGTATTTCATTGCGGGCAGTTGGCGCGCTGTAGTTCCTGAATTTATTAGGGAATGAAAGCCTGAAATGGCACCACAGGCAATGGTAACAAACAAAAATGGGAATAAGGGAGGAGAAGAATTGAATTGCAAAGCAGGAAGATGAAAGTCATGAGGAATAATAAGTGTTCCAAACAGGAGAAGTGCCAGTCCTGCAAAGAGCAAGAAAGAAGATAAATAATCACGAGGTTGTAATAAGTATTGAACTGGCAGGACAGCAGCCAGAAAGGCATATAACATCAGAATTGCTATCCACATATTATAAGACAATTCAATTGGGAAAAGGCTTCCAAGAAACGGCGCAATACCCACTAATAGCAAGCCTACAAGCGTTCCGACAGTCATTGATGTCTTGAATTTGTATAAGAGCAATCCCGTTATCAAGGCAGCGGGAATTATGCCCGCAGAAGGAATAACTATATGAGGATCTGCTACATAAGACCGTGCTGCATAATGAGCAAAGACGGCAACTACCAAAATCAGGGCAAACCAAACGAAAATCAAAAATGCCAAACGAGAAAACTTTGAGATATACCTGCTTGCATTATCAGCAACTGTACTACCCTGATTCCTGACAGAAACTACTAAGGACCCAAAATCATGAACGCCCCCCATGAAAATTGCCCCCAGTACTATCCATATAACTGCAGGAAGCCAGCCCCAATACAACACAGCAAGGATAGGACCCACTATTGGTCCTGCCCCCGCTATTGAAGAAAAATGATGACCAAAGAGTACAAACCAGTTCTTAGCAGGCACAAAATCTTTACCGTCATAATGTGTTTGAGAAGGCACAGGTTCATCATCTCTAATTCCAAACACTTTTTCCAGTATCCTGCCATACAGAAAGTATCCTGCAATCAACAACACAAAGCCAAGCCCTACTACTACTGCACTCATGCAAATAAAATTAAAAAGTTTGTGACTTAGGTTTGTGATATGAAACAAATAATATGGTGGGTAAAAAGAGAATGGTGGGCTGAGGGTGGCAAAACTTCCTTGCTCTCTGCACTGCTTTATCCTGTCATAGCAACATACGTTCTACATTTAATCATAACTAACAACACAACTTTGTGGTGGTCTGCTTTGTTCTGGTTGATTCTGCTTCTTTCAACCATGTTTGCTATTGGCAGATGGACATTAATTGACCAACCAGAAAAAAAATTTTTTTACTATTTACATGTCAAATCCCTGAATTTCTTCCTTGCCAGACTTATTTATGCAATCATGCAAAGCACTGTGATATTTGCAGAACTAATTATTCTCTTGATGCTATGGAGACCCTTTGAGTTTGAAGCAAGACAATTTTTCTTCTGGTTATTTACAAACTTGTTAGGTACAATTACCGTCACTACATTATTTGTTGTAATAGAATTAATTGCAAGCTACACAAAGGGAGGCACATTGTTATTTGCGGTTTTGACTTTGCCGTTGTCCCTACCCATTCTTGCCAGCGTGTTGCCCCTTTCATATCACATTCTTGAAACAGGCAAGCTATATGTGTCTGACCTTATTTTACCTGTTGCCATTAGTACCATGGTTTTCAGTGCAGGAGTCCTGCTCGTGCCTTATTTGTGGAGACAATAGTTAGGTAATTTAGTATATCTTTGACTGAAAATAAGGAGACAAAGATGAAGAGAACAACTAAATACTCCAGCATAGAGATTGACCCAACATTGCCATATAAAGTTAAGGATATAAGTCTTGCAGAGCAGGGAGAAAAGATGATAGAGTTCGCAAAACTTGAAATGCCCGGACTTGTTGAATTGCAAAAGAAATATGGCAAAGAAAAACCGTTAAAAGGAGCCCGAATAGCGGGTTCTGTACACATGACTGTTGAAACCGCAGTGCTCATAGAAACACTTGTTGAACTGGGTGCTGAAGTGAGATGGTCATCATGCAATCCATTAACAACTAACGATTATGCGGCGGCGGCTATAGCAAAGCGTGGGATTCCCGTGTTTGCATGGAAAGGAGAGACAGAAGAGGAATATTGGTGGGCAGTGGCTCAAACTCTGTTCTTTGGAAGTTTTGATAAGCCTGCAAATCTATTATTAGATGACGGAGGTGACTTAACAACACTTGTTCTTGAAGAATTTCCTGAAATAGCAAAGCAAATTAAAGGTGTTTCAGAAGAGACTACAACAGGAGTGATGAGGTTGCGTCAGCTTGCAGAAGAAGGGAAACTACCCTTCCCTGCCATAGCGGTTAACGATTCTGTCACTAAGTCAAAGTTTGACAATATTTATGGAATAAGAGAATCTCTGCTTGATGGTTTGAAGCGAGGAACAGATATTATGATAGGAGGAAAAACGGCTGTTGTCGTTGGATATGGCGATGTAGGAAAGGGATGCGTTCAAGGATTAAAGTCTCTTGGTGCACATGTTATAGTCGTAGAGGTTGACCCGATTCTTGCCTTACAGGCTGCAATGGAAGGACTTGAAGTTAAAACCCTTGCTGAAGCGTTGCCCCGAGCAGACCTTGTAATAACCGCTACTGGCTGTTATAAAGTCATTACAGAAGAACATTTCAAGTTGCTTAAGCCAAATGCTATCCTTGGAAACATAGGACACTTCAACGTTGAAATAGATGTGGAATGGCTGGATAAAAACTATGGACACACAAAAGAAGAAATTCGTCCTTATGTTCACAGATATAATGTTGATGGCAAGCCAATTATTGTCTTAGCAGAAGGAAGACTTTTGAATTTAGCACTTGCTACTGGACACCCGCCTTTTGTGATGTCATGTTCATTTTCCAATCAGGTTCTTGCACAGATGGAACTGTGGCTTAAGGGTGATAAGTATAAGCCGGGCGTTCATCGGCTGCCCAGAATCCTTGACGAAGAAGTAGCCAGATTGCATCTGCCTGCCCTTGGTGCAAGCCTTGAACGACTGCGTCCGGAACAAGCAGAATATCTGGGCATTTCACCAGACGGTCCATTTAAACCAGAATGGTACAGATACTAAGCTTATGACGGAGAAACAAGAAAATCATACTGGAGAAAAACGGCAACAAATCTTACGTTTGCAAAATATGCTTGCTATTGCTTTAGCAGATGGGAAAATAACTAATGAGGAAATTCAGTATATTATTAACAAAGCAAGAAAAGCAGGCTTTTCGACTCAGGACCTGCAGATGCTTACTAACATTCCCGCCAATCTGGAACCGTACATCCCTGCCACTAACAAAGAGAAAGAAGAACATATTAAGGACCTTATGATAATAATGGCTGTTGACGGAACCATATCCTCTGAGGAAATGGGACTATGCAAATTTCTTGCTATTAAAATGGGTATTAACCCTGATATAGTGGACCACTTCGCCGCTCAATTTACCAAATTAAAAGAACAGGAGGAAGAGCGCAGGAGAATAGGTTTCAAAATAAAAGGTGACAGAAACGAAAAGTAAAATTCATAAATTGCTTATATTAGACCAAACGAGTTGGATTTATGAAAGTGGAAATTAAGCCAGATAATATCTATTTGCCTTGATATGTTCCCGAAGGTGGAAATAATATAATTGCCCTAAATGGTACCCTCTTCATTATCCATTGTTGATTCTAAGGTACTTACCCGCTATATGAATCAGGATCTCACAAGATTAACCTTTATGTACAAATTCCCAATGGAAAAGGAGGCCAATTCTCTGTTAAAAGCAATTTTACCGGCAAAGGGGACATAAGACTCATAAATACAATGGGACAATCAAAAGGAGCAAAATGGGAAGAACCTACAATTTTCATAATAGCCAACCATGGAATATTTTACGCAGACCACTATATGGATTTAAGTACCAATAAGACCAATGATGCTATAACAATAAAGACAGAGGAGATAATAAGAAACTCGCCAAGAGAGTTTAGAATTGAGGGAATCAAAATACCTGTTAAACCGAAAAATCCACAAAGTGCAGAGACTCCTGCTGTTGATGTGTCAAATCCATATTAGCCAAAATTAAAAGTAAGGTTCTCAAGAAGCATTTGAATTAGCAAGAGTCCCACTGCTAAATGCATACCATATTTTCACCATAACTTTGCCAAAAACATGCATCATGACAGAATTTGTGGACTTATATCAATACCACGACTATTATGCCGTGGATGAATTGTTGAGCGATGAACACAAAGTTGTCAGGGATTCTGTAAGAAAGTGGGTTTCACAAAAGGTCAAACCAATAATTGAGGAATATGCTCAGAAAGCGGAATTTCCAAAGCATTTAATACCCGAATTGGCGAAACTTGGTGCTCTCGGTCCCACTATTCCGCCTGAGTATGGAGGAGCGGGACTGGACTACATTTCATATGGCATGATAACTATGGAACTTGAACGTGGTGATTCAGGCATCAGGTCGTTTGCTTCTGTGCAGAGCTCTCTGGTCATGTTTCCAATCTTTAAATACGGTTCAGAGGAACAAAAACGGAAATACTTACCCAAGCTGGCGAAAGGAGAATTAATTGGCTGTTTTGGTTTGACAGAGCCAAACCATGGTTCTGACCCTGGCAGTATGGAATCAAGGCTGGAAGACAAAGGAGATTATTATGTTCTTAACGGGAGCAAAATGTGGATAACCAACGGGTCAATATGCGATATTGCTGTTGTTTGGGCAAAAGATGAGAATGGGATTGTGCGAGGAGTCATTCTGGAGAAAGAGATGGAAGGCTTTCAGAGATTCCCTATTCACAACAAGTGGTCACTGAGGGCTTCTGACACAGGAGAATTGGTTTTTGATAATGTTAAAGTGCCAAAGGAGAATGTTTTGCCACTTGCGGAAGGACTGCGTGCCCCACTCAGTTGCCTGACACAGGCTCGTTATGGCATAGCATGGGGAGTTATCGGTGTTGCAATGGAGTGCTTTGACACAGCAGTTAGATATGCCAAGGAGAGGAAACAGTTCGGAAAGCCAATAGGGTCATTCCAGTTAATTCAAGCAAAATTAGCTGATATGCTTACAGAAATAACCAAAATGCAGTTGATCGCCTGGAGACTCGGAACGCTTATGAATGAAGGCAAAGCACGCCCACAACAAGTTTCACTTGCTAAAAGAAATAATGTATATCACGCATTGCAGATAGCAAGGGATGCCCGACAAATCCTTGGTGCCATGGGCATAACAGGTGATTATCCCATAATGAGGCACATGATGAACCTTGAATCCGTTATTACTTATGAAGGGACCCATGAGGTACACACACTTGTTCTGGGGCAAGATATTACTGGCTTTAATGCTTTTAGGTAGTTGCTCTGGTTCTGAGAAAGAAAAGTCTGACTCTTCTGGACCAGCAAATGAGTTTAAGCCATCATGGATTATTGCTCTTGATAGGGAAATAGCAAAAGATTCTACTAATCCAGAGCTATATCTCAAAAGGGCACAAGCATACTATGAACTTGGCAACTTCAGAAAAGCAGAAGAAGACATTTTAAGAGCAACCCGATTAGACACCACTTTTGCTGAAGCATATTTACTCAGGGCAAAACTCTATATGGAAGCACAAGATTATAAGAGGGCGATGAAATTATTACTCAAAACACGCCGATTAAATCCAAAGCTAACGGAAGCACACATCATGATAGGTCAAATTTTCTTTTACGCCCAAAAATATGATGATGCCATAGCGTCACTAATGGAAGCCATAAGGCAAAATCCTGCTGATTATAGACCTTACTTCTATCTTGGACTTGTCTATAAGGAAATTGGTGACACAATAAAAGCAATAAACTCATTTCATAAAGCCATTGAAGTTGGCGGTCCGATATATCATGCATATATGCAATTAGGATTGTTATATGACGCCCTTGGTAGGGATGAAGCAAAGGACTATTTTGAAGCGGCAATAAGGCTTGACTCAGCTTCTGCTGAAGCCTGGTATGCACTGGCTATGTATTACAAAAACAGGGATAAAACCCAGGATGCTCTAAATATTTTCCGAGAAATGGTACGAAGATTCCCGCAATACGAAAAGGGACTTTATGGACTTGGCTATATGTATTTTGAAATGGACTCTTTACAAAAGGCAAGAAGAATGTTTTACATGGCTACTCAGGTCGCCCCTTACTACGCAAAAGCCTACTATATGCTCGGTGTTGTTGATGAACTTCTTGGTGATACGAGCAAAGCATTGTGGGCATACGAACAAGCCCTTGCCTTAGACCCAGAATTTGAATTGGCTCAGGAAGCTTATGAACGGCTCAAACCATGGCATAAGAGAGAGGTTCAGTTATGACGGGTAAGAGAAGGATATATCTGGACAACGCTGCTACAACCCCAGTTATACCAGAGGTGGTTCAAGCTATGGAGCCATACTGGAACAAGACCTTTGGCAACCCATCATCACTTCATGAAGAGGGCAGAAAAGCCAGAGTTGCTATTGAAGACGCCAGACGAACAATCGCAAAACTTCTGAATGTTAAGCCTTCTGAGATATTCTTTACTTCTGGAGGGACAGAAGCGGCAAACACAGTAATCACAGGAGGCTTCCTTGAATTAGGTTGGAAAAGTATCATTATTACACAAACAGAACACAAATGCGTAATTAAACCTGCAGAAAGACTTTCCAAGCACGGTGTCACAATAGTTAAAGTTCCTGTTGATACAACAGGAAAGGTCAAGTTACAAGAACTACAAGATGCAATTACAAAAGCAGAAAAACCTGCTTTGGTTGCTACAATACATGGCAACAACGAAATTGGAACGATTAACCCATTGGATGATATAGCAGAAATTGTAAAACCGTACAAAGACGTTTATTGGCTTGTTGATATGGTTCAAACAATAGGTCACATCCCCATTGACCTTTCTAAATGGGATATAGATTTTGCTTTTGCTTCAGCACATAAATTTCATGGACCTAAAGGATGTGGCTTTCTCTTCATGAAAGAAGGACTTCCTTCAATACCACTTATCCTTGGTGGTGCGCAGGAAAGAAACATGCGCGCTGGCACTGAAAACGTGGCAGGAATAGTGGGCACAGCTACTGCTCTCACTTGGATGACTACCAACCTTGACAAACATTATAATTATTTGCTAAACCTGAAAAAGACATTCATTGAAGGACTTCGCACCCTATCACACAATATTGAGATTAATGGTCCCGATTATGAAGATTCATTGCCAACAATTGTGAATGTCAGATTCCCCAATATAGAAGACCCATTAATACTGCAAATGAGCTTAGACATAGAAGGCATAAGTGCCAGCATAGGAAGTGCCTGTGCCAGTGGCGCCACAGAACAATCGCACGTCCTACAGGCAATTGGTGTCTCACCCAGAGAAGCATCAATAAGGTTTTCCTTTTCGCCGTTGAATACAGAGGATGAAATAAAGGAGACATTACATATCATAAGCAAAATAATCAAGATTTAAAGTTCAATTGTCCCATAACCTAACGACCCGATAGCAACCTTGCATCTCCTTAAGCATTTGCTTCCCGGCATATAAGAAACTCCTCCAAATGTGACAGCAAAACCCGGTCCTTCCCGCCATTCTCGTCTTACCAAAGGTTCCACATTGCCCACAATTATAGCACTCTCGTTATCGCCCTCAGCTTTAATA
>WFXT01000247.1 GCA_015490475.1 Bacteroidota bacterium | reverse complement strand
GATTGGATGTATAGAGTGGGTATTACAATGTTCTTAAATAAACAAAGGTTCCTTCTTGAATACTTTTTTTCATTATTTGTTTTAATGTGTTTGTGAAACAACTAAAAATCCACACTCAAAGAAAACAGCAACCTTGACGGCAATATTTGATTGTTGACTATTGGGTATGCAACGTCAACTCTGAAGAAGTATCCAAGGAGTATCATTCTGACGCCCCATCCAATGGAATATATGTATGGTTCCTGATAATAATTGATTATCAGAGTTATGGGACCGCTTTGTAGGATTTGCTGGTTGTGTGGGGCATCTTCAGCGAAGGGGTCTGTACCCACCCATGCCATACCTGCATCAGCAAAAGTTATTAATTGAAGATTTTGCATAAAAGTGGATGACTTGAACCAATTCAGGTCTCTGAAGATTTGCCATCGGTTTTCTATTGAAAACATGGCATAAGAGTCCCCATTGCGTATATTGAGAGGAAAGCCACGGAGGGGAGTTGCTATTGCCATATAGCCGAAGGAAATTCCTTCTGGAAAAGGAGTTTCTGTTGAAAAAGAAGGATTAAGCCAACTGTCAACACCCCCAAGAGTAAAGAGTACCCTACGAGGACCAAAAGAGTGCCCTCCTGCTACTCTTATTGCTGAAATAAGAAGTTTGCGCCACCTAATGTAATATCTTGCATCCAGTCCAATAACGAAAAAGTAGTCTTTCTGGGGTTCCACAACTGGAGTTTGTCTGTTTATTTTCGTAACACGGCGTCGTCCCTCTATCCATACCTTGCCTCTAAATCCTTCGCGCAGGTTGGTGCCCAGTGGTAGGGAGTTATCTACTACAAATTCCGATTTGATAAACCCCCACCATTCGGGTATGTCTTCAATGACAAGTGGTATGAGGTCAACGGATCGGACAGTGACCCTGTCATAGCGAATGCCATAGTGGAGTCTGAAACTGACAGGTTCACTAAATGGAAATATTATTGAGTGTTGCAATAAGTGTGTTCTAATTCTTAGTGGTACGGGAATAAAGGCAAAGGGGGTCAGGTCAATTTGGTCTTTCAGACTGCGGTGGTAGAATAGGAATTTGTGGTCAATACGCTTTCGTGCTGATTCATATACGAGAAAATATTCAATATTTTTCAGATTGGTTGATATACGCAAACCACCCCAAAACCGATAGTCTTCCATCAAATCGGCAATGGCATATTGCAACACAGGGCTAAGGTCAGGCAATGGATAGTCGGTGCCCATAGTTGCCAACGGTTGATACGGAGTGAAATAAATAGAATTATCAAGTTGACTAATAACAAATTGAGTGCTCATACGAGGAAAATATGGATAGGGACGTTTTCGTCGTGTTACAAAACCGTCAAATAATTTATCCTGTAATTGTGGAATTCCTTTGCCGATAACTATTTGTGGAGTTATGAACCATACTTCGGGGATGGTATCTCTTGTTTGTTTGTTTCTGCCTGCAATTATGGGTTCTATCTCAAAGGGTTTTCCTACCTGCCATTTAAGTTTTGTTGTGCTTAACTGGTATCTTTTCCATTTATGTAAGGAGACTTTGACACCAATGTTTCCTGTCCCGTTGAAAAGTAAAGGGTTTTGGAAATCGGGACCTTCATATAGATATGCTGTGTCCTTAAAAACTGGCTTAATGACAACAGAATCAACTATGCTATTGGGAACACTTGCAAGTAGAGTGTCGTCTATTTGTGGATTAATAAGCATTGAATCACCTTTGAAGAAAACAAGAGTGTCGTATCCTATTAAAATACTATCCAGATGAGCCAGAATCCATTTGTCGTTAAACCTATCCAGCAGGGCAATTAGTGTATCACCACCACGCATTGGAAAGTTAAATCGTTGCACGCTGTCGGGAATAATCAGGATTTCACGGGAAGGGTTTTTCATTGGGATGAAATACCATCCCGGGACAGAGCCGTTTTTCCAGAATACGAATCCCGTGCCATAGTTAGCGGTTTTGACAGTTGCTGGAAATACTTCTGCTTCAGGAGAAGAAGTTAATCTCTTGATATGATGCGATTCCAGATTCATCAGGAAAAGGTCGGTTCTGCCCCTCTGGACAGCCGATAAAACAATAAATCTTTCGGAGGGACCGAAGGCAAAGGAATGAACTTTCTGGAAATACTTAAGTCTTTTAATGTCTTTTTTCCGCTTTTCAACATCGTAAACCATGATGTAGTCAATTCCCCGTTTGTAATAAACTGCCACTATCTTAGAGCCTGAGGGGGCAACGGCAACAAGGGGCATGGTAGGGTCCTCAGGAAATGTATATGTTTTGTATCCGCCTCGCTTTAAAGTTTTTCTTTTTATCTTTTCATTATTGCTGGTAAAAACCTTAATTTTCCATCTGCCCAATCTATTAAGGGTCATTGCTATTGTTTCACCACGTCTATCCACGCTCACCTGATATGGATTCCATTTCCAAGCCTTCCATCTGGTTATTGGCTCTTCTTTCTCTGATGATGTGCTTTGTTGGGACTGTTTAGCAAATTTGATAATAAATTCTTTCCATTTGGCGAATAATTCTTCAGGAGTCTGTTGCCACAATAGATATACAGCACCGAAAACCCCTTTGTTGATTCGTGCCATGTGGAGAAGGTCAACAACGGCTTCTTTGCCATAAGTCTTTTCTATGAACACCCAGAAACTTTTGCCAGCCAATTCAGGATTTATGTTTTGCAAATGAGAAAAATCTTTATTTGGATATCGTTCAAGCCATGCTCTTAGTTTGTGCATATCTTCTGGAGTCCAGCCCCATCCGATATACTTCAAAAATCCAATAGAAAACCATTGAGGAATAGCACCCTGCATAACCATGTTGCTAACCATATTCTGGATGCTTCCTTCCAATAGTGAGTTTTGAAGTAATATCCGAGCGTAATTTTCCTTGAATTGATTGGTTAGATGTAGCATGTTTCCGTTGTAGTATAAAAACATCTTGTTGCCTGATAATTGGGTTATCCAGCCTATGTTCCAGAATTCGTGTCCCCGCCCAATATTTGATTGTCTTAATTCTTCAAGCCTGTTGAAAAGAATTATATTTACCGTAATGTCTGGTTCCTTGAGTTGGAGGAACTCTTCCACTTGTTGCATTATGTTATGGACACTGTCGGCAAGCCAACGTGCCAGTTTTTGACTGCCTGTGTAAAAGTAGATTCTTACTCTGTTTCCTTCAAGCACCTGCCATTCAAAATCCCTGTATTGAACTCTATTCTTTCCAAAATCTGTTTGAGTTATTTGAGCATAGGAAGTTAAAATTAATAGCCATAATGTCAGCAATATCCTTATCATGGTCACAACTGCTGGATTCATTTCAAAATTATCTCATTTTTGTAAAAAAGAGTAGCCCTAACACTATTGAAGCATATTTGAGGGATGT
>WFXT01000246.1 GCA_015490475.1 Bacteroidota bacterium | reverse complement strand
GAAGAATTATGTAACTTACTTTAAAGTTTACAGGCCATTTTAAAGGAGGTCAATATGAATTTCATTCTTATATTACTACTTGTTGTTTCATCTGGAGTTAATGCTGAAAATGCAGAAGAGAAGCTTGTTTGGCCGCCTCCTCCTGATAAGCCGAAAATAGAATGGGTAAAATCTATAAATAAGATTGAGGATATAAGGGGAGAGAGAAGTTTTTTTGGAAAACTCATAGATGCTATCCTTGGAAGAGAAGAAAGACAGATTATAAAACCATTTGGATCTTTTGCTAAAGGAGATGTTTTATATCTCACAGATACAGGAGCAAGGGCAGTTTTTATTTTAGATTTTAAAAAAAGAAAAGTGGAAGTTATTGATGAAGTAGGAGATTATCAATTCTCTTCTCCTATTGATGTTGTTGTAGACAACAGAGGAAATATATATGTTTCAGATTCAGTTTTAGGAGCTGTTTTTGTATTTAACAGCAAAGGAAAGTATAAAAGAAAGATAGGGTCAAAAATTTTGCAGAGACCCACCGGTCTGGCGATAGATAATAAACTAAACAGATTATATGTAACAGACACATTAGCAGGGAAAATATATATCTTTGATCTCAATGGTAAATTAATAAAAAAATTTGGAAAAATAGGGCAGGGAGACGGGGAGTTTAACAAGCCAACATTCCTGACTTTAGACAAAAAGGGATATCTATATGTAGTTGACACTATGAATGCAAGAATACAGATTTTTGATAAAGAGGGAAATTTTATATCTAAGTTTGGAAAAAGGGGAACTGTAATAGGAACTTTTGCTAACCCCCGTGGTATAGCTGTTGACAGTGACGGGAACATATATGTAACAGATACATTGTTAAGTGCCATCCAGATATTCGACAGGAAAGGTCAACTTCTTCTTGTTATAGGTTATTACGGAACTAAGAAAGGTGAATTTGCCTTCCCGGAAGACATATCTATATCTGATAAAAACTACATATTTGTATCCGATTCATACAATATGCGGGTACAGATTTTAAGGTATCTGAAAGGAGGTAAATAATAATGTATATTGGTGCGGTGTTTCTTTCTCTGCTGGGATTAGTTCTTACGGCATATGCTGGAATTAGCGCAACGAAACATAATCTTTCTGTTTCTGGACCCGGAAATATAAAAGCAGTTTCCGAGACAGAAATTTGCGTATTCTGTCATATACCACACCATGAAAGAGAAGGGACACCCTTATGGAACAGGAAGATGCCAACATCCGTATATACTCTGTATGATAGTGAGTTTATTCAGAGAATAAGTTATCCTACTCCGTTACAACCATCAGAAGTGGAAGGTCAACCGGGTATAGTTTCAAGGCAGTGTTTGAGCTGTCATGATGGAACGGTAGCTATAGGAGCGGTTTATATTGTCAGGGGAACAGAGCTTGGAAACGCAGTCATACAGATGCAAAATGTAAATCCCGATGGAACTCTACCTTCAAATCTAAGAACATTTATAGGAACAGATCTCTCTATTCATCATCCGGTTGCGATTGAGTATAATCCAAATGTTCAGGTTACTTTTGGTGATGGTAGTGTTAAAACGGTAGAACTTGTAAATCCTAATCCGTTACCTCCTATAAAACTCTATACATATGGTGGAAAACAGTATGTTGAATGTACATCATGCCATGATCCACATAAGCAGAATAAACAGTTTCTAAGGGTTGATGTTGGTAATCTTGCACAGGATTTTAAACAGACATGTATATCCTGTCATGATAAACCAGGATGGACAGGAAGTGCACATGATACGCAAACTTTAACTTATAGTGATACAAATGTCACTGCACATTATGGGGAAGGATCTCCTGTTTCTGTTGCTGATTTTGGTTGTGGAAATTGTCATACGCCGCATAGATCTCAAGGTAAGCCTCTACTTAGAAAAGTGGAAGAAATGACATGTTTTACAGGAGCAGCTTCTGCACAGAATCTTGCTCCGTGTCATGGAACAGGTGGAGCAAAAGATATAGAAAGTTTACTTCCACCTAACAGAACTTTCGGACATCCCGTAATGACTATTGTAGATATGCATACACCACTTGATGTTTTATATGGAACAGGTATTCCAAGAGTTCCTACTGGAAGTAAGGGTATAGAATTTGTAGATTCTAAACATGCCGAATGTATGGACTGTCATAATCCTCACAAAGCAAAACCTGGAACTCACGTTGCAGCTAATGAGTGGTATCCTGGACAGGTATCTGCAAATCAACCAACTAATATTGTATCTAACGTTTTAGCAGGTGTTTACGGTGTGGAACCTGTATGGCCTCAAAGATGGACACAGCCCACAACTTACAAAACAAAGGCAGAAGCTCAGAAAGAATATCAGATATGTATGAAATGTCATTCTGGTTGGGCATTGGGATCTGTTGTTACAGACTGTGTAACATCTTTTGTTTCTTCTCAAAGTGGTATAACACTTACAGATCAATCATGTGAGTTTAATCCATACAATAGATCTGCTCATCCGGTGGTTATGACTACTAATGAAATGTTAGCCCTTGGAGGAAGATATGCAGCACCTTTAACAAATACACAGGTGTTACCACCATGGGATGCTAATGTTGGAAACCAGACCATGTATTGTACCGACTGTCATGGAGCGGATAGTGAATCAACTGTAGATCCAAAAGGACCTCACGGCTCAACACATAAATTTATGTTAAAAGGTCCAAATACTAACTGGCCTACAAAACCAGATGGAACCCTGTATACAACTGGTGATGTCAAAGCCGGAACTACGCAGGGACTTTTCTGTACAAACTGTCATGACCTTACTCAAGCACAGGTTCATATGTTGACATGGCCGGGTCCTATGTATTCTATAGCTTGTGTAGAATGTCACGTAGCTGTTCCACACGGCTCTCCTATATCAAGACTTATTGGTTATGAAACAATGCCTGAGCCGTATAACTATAACTATAATGGAGTTCTACAGCTCAAAATGAGAGGGTTTAAATGGAACACTACTATAAGTAATAGAGACGTCTATGCTCCTTCCTGTGGAGGAGGTGGAAGGTGCCATAATACTAATGCAGGTGGATATGATACGTATCCATAAATTAGTAATAATTGCAGCTTTAGTATATGTTACAGTATCGGGGGCTATTGATTCTTCCTCCGACACAGATAAAATAAAAAAGGTTATAAAGATGTACAATCATGTGGTTATAC
>WFXT01000245.1 GCA_015490475.1 Bacteroidota bacterium | reverse complement strand
CTGCTCTATTGTTTCTGATAAATTGTTTGTCTTGTTTTTCAATTCGTTTATTCTTAGTTTATGCAATGGGGGTTTTACGTGCAGCAAGTCCACTCTGCCAAGGTATTCGGCTGCAAGAAGCCTGAAGATGAAGTCAAGAACAGAAGTTGTGTGCTTTATATATGGATGTTGCACTGGACCTGCAGGGTCAAATTTTGTGAAAATGAACTTGTCCACGAACTCCTCAAGGGGAACACCATGTTGCAAGCCTATGGAAACGGCAATGGCAAAACTATTAAGCAGGCTCCGGAACGATGCTCCTTCTTTATACATATCAATGAAAAGTTCTCCTATGCGTCCGTCTTCATATTCGCCAGTTCTGATGAAAATGCTTTGCCCTGCAATCTTTGCCTTCCATGTTATTCCATATCGGCGTGCTGGAAGCCTCCTCTTCTCTGTATATGGCTTTAACTCTTTTGTGTCTTCGGATTCTGTGTCAGATGCCGATGTACTAAGCGGTTGTATCACTTTGCTTCCGTCTCTATAAATAGCAATTGCTTTGAGACCTTCTTCCCACGCAAGCCTGTATATTCTCTTTATATCTTCAACCGAAGCACTGTTAGGCATATTAACAGTTTTGGAAATTGCTCCTGAAATGAATGGTTGGACGGCAGCCATCATAAGCACGTGTGCTTCAGGACGCAAAAAGCGTTTACCACCGGGCGAGGGCACTGCACAGTCAAACACCGGATAGTGTTCTTCTTTCAAATGTGGGGCACCTTCAATTGTCTGGTGTCCACAGGCAACCAACGAAGCCTCGCTTATCTCTTCATCTGAGAATCCCAGTGCTTTAAGTAGGTTAAAGTCTGACTTGTTGTAATCTTCTGGCTTAAACCCAAGACGCTTCAATGTTTCCTCGCCAAGTGTCCATACTGTAAAAATGTCTTTTATATGAAATGAACCCTTCAGGGCTTCGTCTAATTTCTGTAAATCCTCGTCTGTAAACCCTTTTTCTTTGAGGGTTTCATAATTTATGTGCGGTGTATGTTTAAGTGTTCCAGTCCCTACAATGTATTCAACAATATCTTTTATTTCTGAATCTGAATATCCAAGTTTTTTCAGAGCCATAGGAACTGACCTATTAACAATCTTGAAATATCCACCTCCGACGAGTTTTTTGAACTTTACCAATGCGAAGTCGGGTTCTATACCTGTAGTATCACAATCCATTAGTAAGCCGATTGTTCCAGTGGGTGCTATTGCCGTCGCTTGAGCATTCCGGAAACCATATTTTTCACCGTTTTTAACCACTGATTTCCATATATCCCTTGCTGCATCTATCAAGTATTGATATTCTTTATTATCATTTAAAACATGGGGTTTTTTATTCACCTTTTCCAGTTTGTCCGCCTGTCCAAGGGCTGCATACATGTGATTTCGCATCACTCTGAGCATGTGTTCCTTGTTGGCTTCATATCTCGGGAAAGTGCCCAGTTCCTTAGCTAACTCAGTACTTGTAAGATATACACCACCAGTAAGCAAGGCTGAAATAGCACCAGCAACAAGCCTACCTTCCTCGCTATCATAAGGCAGTGCCATAGCCATCAACAGGGCACCCAAATTGGCGTATCCCAAACCAAGCGTCCTATAAAGATATGACCTATACGCAACCTGTTTATCCGGATATTGTGCCATTGAAACAGATATGTCAAGAACTATAGTCCATAGACGTACAGCATGCAAAAACGACTCTATGTCAAATTTTTGTTTTCTAACATCATAAAACTTAAGCAAATTCAGAGAAGCGAGGTTGCATGCCGTATTATCAAGGAACATGTATTCACTACAGGGATTTGATGCCCTTATTTCACCGTCTTCTGGACAGGTGTGCCATGCATTTATAGTATCGTGGAATTGAAGTCCGGGGTCTGCACATTCCCAAGCAGCCCTGCCTATATCATCCCATAATTTACTAGCCTTGACTTTTTTGATAGGTTTTCCGTCAACCCTACCAATCAACTCCCAATATCCATCTTTATCCAGAACCCTGAAAAACCTATCTGTTATTCTTACTGAATTATTTGCATTTTGTCCAGATATAGTTTCTAAGGCTTCTTCTACTGAATAGCCTGCTTCCACCAATGCCCTTGCCTTCTGTTCTTCCTTCGCCTTCCACACAATGAAATCTTCAACATCAGGATGGTCTATGTCCAAAATAACCATTTTGGCTGCCCTACGTGTGGTACCTCCCGACTTTATAGCACCCGCCACAGAATCTCCAATCTTCAAGAAGGACATAACACCAGAGGAAGTCCCACCCCCAGAGAGTGGTTCTCCCTTTCCTCGCAAAGTAGAGAAATTTGTTCCCGTTCCTGAACCATACTTAAAAATTCGGGCTTCCCGAAGCCATAAATCCATTATTCCACCTTCATTAAGCAAATCATCCTCCACAGAAAGAATAAAACAGGCATGAACCTGTGGCCTTTCATAAGCTGAATTTGATTTTTTTAAGTTGCCCTTTTCGTCAACATACCAGTGTCCCTGTTTTCGCCCTTTAATGCCATAAACATAATAAAGTCCTGTGTTAAACCATTGTGGAGAATTGGGGGCTGCCATTTGAGAGAGCATCATATACACTAACTCATCGTAGAATGCTTGGGCATCTTCCTTGCTGGCAAAATATCCAAATTTTTCTCCGAAGTACTGCCATGTATAAGCCAACCTGTGAACCACCTGCTTGACCGAATGTTCCATACCATCAGGACTGTGATCCTTCGGAACTCCCCTCTTTCGGAAGTATTTCTGAGCCAATATGTCTGTTGCTACTTGAGACCACTCCTTGGGAACTTCCACATTTTTAATTTCACTGATCACTTGTCCTGTGATGTCTCTCAAAACAGAATCTCTCAACTCGTATTCAAACATTGCATAGACGTCTTTCCCTTTCTCAGTGAATCTCCTTTGCACTCTTATTCCCATGGCTATTCGTTTTTGTGTTCAAAAAGTAAGAGGCGAAACTCTAAAATTTTATGACCCTCCAAGGACCTACTGCTCCTCCGCCCTAATTACTGTATGTATTTTTGTTACTCAAGAAACGAGGTTATGTGAAAAGTGAAATTCTTACTCCACCTTTACACCAGCTTAATAGGGGCAAGTTAGTAACTGGCATTTTTTCATATTTCATCGTGGCAAGCTTCATAAATGTTAATGTATAGTTGTGGTATGCTCTGTATTTTTATGATATGCTAATGAAACTTTATTGGTGCAAGTCTTAAGTAAAGCGCATTTTTGCTTTAGAAGCTATTTAATAAGAATAACAAGGCAATCAATGCTATTCCCTTTGCTGTCATGTGACGATCATTTTACCCCCTATTACACTATACTACTTCTTCACCTTGCAACATACACCAATTGTTCCTTATTGAATAACCTTTACCATTACTAATCGT
>WFXT01000244.1 GCA_015490475.1 Bacteroidota bacterium | reverse complement strand
GAAGAATACAAAGGGGAACACATAGTTCACGAATAATAGCAAGAGATTCAATTATGGAGACAGTTGAGGGGGGCTTTTGCCCCCCTTTTAATTTTTTGGGGACATTAAAAGTTATTAATATTAGTTGTGACAAAAGTTCATAACGCTTAACGTACGTGTTATAGTAGCCACATTAACGTTTTCTGATTGACTTATATATAGAGCTAAATGTCTTCTTAGGGAAAAGCAATGGCTTTCGTGGTTTCCATAACTTGCCAATAAACTTTGAAAACGCCCAGCTCTTAATTTTAGATGGGATAATACTTTCAATCCAAGGTATTTTAGATATCCACGCCCACAAATAAAATCCTAACGCTTCAAGTATAGAACCGTGTTCCTCTTGATACCTTACACGATTATATTGAATTAACTCGTGAAGTGGTATTTCCACTGGGCACACTTCAGAGCACTTCCCACACAGTGAAGAGGCAAAGGATACATAACCCAGAGAGTCATCAAACCATGGAACTATCACTTTTCCAATGGGACCTGAATAAATATGAGGATAAGCATGGCCACCGATATGTTGATATACAGGACAATTATTTAGGCAGGCTCCACACCTGATGCATCGTCCGGCAACCCTTGCTTTCCGGTCGGAAAGTAGTCTTGATCTTCCATTATCAAGAAGAATCACGTACATGTGCTCTGGTCCATCATCTTCATCATTTTTGCGAGGACCGAAAACTATTGAGTTATATGTTGTTATCCATTGTCCTGTGCCATACGTTGCAAGCAATGGAAAAAATAAAGCAAGGTCTGTGAGAGAAGGAATCACCTTTTCAATTCCAGCAATAACAATGTGAACTCTGGGCACAGAGAAACACATCCGTGCATTACCCTCATTTTCTGTAATGGCTATGCCTCCAACATCTGCAACAATAAAGTTTGCACCCGTTATTCCACAGTCCGCTCGTTGATATACACCCCTAAGAAATTTTCTTGCATGTCCCACAAGTTCTTCATGTGTAGAATCTAAGCTTGTCCCCAGTCTCTTATTAAATATTTTAGCAACATCGTCTCTTGACTTATGCATAGCGGGGGTAACTATATGATACGGGCGTTCCTTTGACCACTGAACAATCAATTCCCCAAGGTCTGTCTCATATACTTCTATACCCCTTTGTTCAAGGTGTTCACGCAAGCCTATTTCCTCCGTCACCATTGACTTACTCTTGATAACTGTCTTGATGCTATGCTTCTGGCATATATCATCAACATATTTCAGTGCTTCTGTTGAGTTGGATGCCCACAATACCTGAACTCCATTCCGCTTAGCGATATTTTCAAAACGCTTTAAATAATTATGAAGGTGGTCAAGAGCATGTTGTTTAATATGTCCTGCCGTCCGCTTAGCAAGGGATAAATCCTTGAACTGCTTTTTTCCCTCCTTTACCTTAGACTCATACTGCTGAATATTATGCCATAGCTTATCAAATGCGACCTTGTCTCTGGCTTTCTGGGCAGTGACTGATATAAACTCCTTCACTTATAACACATTAACCTTTTCATTCAACAAGGGCTATCACCTCGTCATTAAGAACTTGAACAAAACCACCATTTATCTCAAAGGTCTGCTTTTCCCCATTTGGTGCCTTAGTAACTATCACTTTCCCCTTTTCCATCTGTGAAATTAAAGGTGCGTGCCTTGGCAAAA
This sequence comes from Bacteroidota bacterium, assembly GCA_015490475.1. Lineage (GTDB taxonomy): Bacteria > Bacteroidota > Bacteroidia > JAADEI01 > JAADEI01 > JAADEI01. The sequence goes on along the minus strand of WFXT01000244.1, from coordinate 16,073 downwards.
CACTAAAAGAGCCCAAAACTCCGGGTAATCTTATTGTAAAGGCATAACCTTCATATAAAGGTCCTTCTGGCTTGAGCAATCTTACGTATATCTGCTTCCTATCTGCCATGAACAGAATTATTTACTTTGAGCGAGCAGTTGTTCTCCCTTCTTGATTGCATCATCAATAGTTCCAACGAGATGGAAGGCGGCTTCTGGTAGATGGTCAACTTCCCCATCCAGAATCATCTTAAATCCTCTGATAGTTTCTTCAATTGGTACCATTACACCGGGTATGCCAGTGAATTGTTCAGCAACGTGGAAAGGTTGAGACAGGAATCGTTGAACGCGACGTGCCCTGTGAACAACCAGCTTATCTTCATCAGACAACTCTTCCATACCAAGGATAGCGATAATATCCTGCAACTCCTGATATCTTTGTAAGATTTGCTTAACTCTCATTGCAGTTTCATAATGTTCCTTACCAACAATTTCCGGTGTTAGGACACGACTTGTTGAGTCAAGAGGGTCAACAGCAGGATAAATACCTTGCTCAGCTATCTTACGCGACAGAACAGTAGTGGCATCAAGGTGTGCGAATGTAGTTGCTGGTGCTGGGTCTGTAAGGTCGTCAGCAGGGACATATACAGCTTGAACAGATGTAATAGAACCTCTTTTAGTTGAAGTAATACGCTCCTGTAAGAGACCCATTTCTGTTGCCAGAGTGGGCTGATAACCCACAGCAGAAGGAACACGCCCTAACAGAGCAGACACCTCGGCACCAGCCTGTGCAAACCTAAATATGTTATCAACGAAGAACAGGATATCCCTACCTGTGGGTGAATCTTCATCACCATCACGGAAATACTCTGCTATGGAAACTCCTGTCAGAGCTACGCGAGCACGGGCACCAGGGGGCTCATTCATTTGCCCGAATACCATTGTAACGTTTGACTCTCTGAGCTTTTCAAGGTCAACTAATTCAAGAGGCCAGTCTCCTTTTTCCATAGCCTCCAAAAACTTCTCTCCATATTTAACCACCCCTGCCTCTATCATTTCACGTAAAAGCTCATTACCTTCACGAGTTCGTTCACCAACGCCAGTAAACACTGAAAGCCCGGAATATCCTTTTGCTATGTTATTTATCAATTCCATTATAAGAACAGTCTTTCCGACTCCTGCACCCCCAAACAGACCTATCTTACCACCTTTCGGGTAAGGCTCCAACAGGTCTATCACCTTAATGCCTGTGTATAAAATTTCAACCTCAGTAGAGAGTTCTTCAAACTTTGGTGCAGGCTTATGAATCGGTGCATATTTATCCGCTTTAATCGGTGGCAAGCCATCAATAACGTCACCAACCACATTAAGCAAGCGTCCCCGTATTTCCGGACTCAAGGGAATACTTATTGGGGCGCCAGTATCTATAACTTCCTGACCACGAACCAATCCATCTGTTGAATCCATAGCGATAGTCCTGACCGTATTATCTCCAAGGTGTTGTTGAACTTCCAGAACAAGCCTCCTATCCTTCTCTTCTTCACCAAAAACCACCTCAAGAGCGTTCAAGATTTCTGGTACCTTCCCTTCCTCAAAGCGGACATCCACAACTGGACCAATCACCTGAACTATATATCCCCTGTTCTCAGCCATTATTCCTTTAATTTGTTATTGCAAACTTAAAGAGAAATTCTTTTACAGATGACGACCAAACTGGACATTACCCCTGCCGATGTGATTAAAATGCTACAATATCCAGATATTGAAACCCTAAGAAAAGCGTATAAAATCCATGCACAGAATAATCAGATTTATAAGCAATGGCTTTCTCTAATCAAAAAATCACCCAAACCAGAACATATAAACAATGTGATTGATATTCCACACCTGCCCATTTCTGCTTTTAAGCACCATAAAGTCATTTTGAATAACCTACAGGCACAGATAATTTTTTCAAGCAGTGGCACCACAGGACTCAAAAGCAAGCATTACGTCGCTTTTCCTGAAATATATCACTGGTCATTATATCATGGCTTCAAATATTTCTTTGGCGAACCCAACAAATATTGGCACGTTGCTCTATTGCCCGGATACGAAGAAAGACCCGACAGTTCCTTGATATACATGGTTAAGCAACTAATGGAACATGCAGGTCAGGATACAAAGAAATTTTTCGTAGGTCTAAAACCACATAAACTTCCTGAGATATTATCCCAACTCACCCTTGATAGAAAGGTAATATTGTGGTCTGTGCCATACGCCTTGCTTGACTTAGTAAGATTAAACATTAAACTGCCTTCAGATTTGATAATTATTGAAACAGGGGGTATGAAAGGTAGGGGACCCGAATGGTCTCGACAGGAATTGCATGCCTATCTTAAAACCAATCTGGGCATCAAAACAATACTCTCAGAGTATGGTATGACGGAACTACTGTCGCAAGCATATACTACGTCAGAAAATCCTTTTAGGTTTAAGGCTCCTCCATGGATGAAAGTGTGGACACGTGACCTATACGTCCCATGGCAACCAGCACCTTATGGTAAAGCAGGTATTATATGCATTACTGACCTTGCTAACTTCTTTTCCATTCCCTTCGTTGAAACAGAAGACATAGGAATTGTGTATGAAGATGGCTCCTTTGAAGTGCTTGGCAGACTGGAATACTGTGAAATAAGAGGATGCAACTTGCTATATGAAGAATTTAACTCTTAAGTCAACCTTCAAAGAACACTTTCCAAAGAGGTCCCATATTTCACTTCATCTACAAATAATACATCCTTAGCAGATTGTCCTTTTCCTCTATAGATGCCAAACTTTATGGTATCAAAGTAAGGTTGCTCAAAAGAGAAGCCCACAGCTCCTTCATACACCACATCTGGACTGTCGGTCTGATTTAAATAAACCACTACTTTACCATTTCCATAAGGGTCCGCCTTAAAGCCAATTATAACCCTGTGCCATTGATTTATTCCAACCGTCCCTATTTCATACTTTATTGGAATATCACTCTGTATATTACCGTCATTGAAAATCTGTAAATAAAGGACTCCCGTTCTTGAAATACGCAGTGCGATGGGGGGATTATGTGGCGGAAATTGGTGACACTGGAAAATTATTCCACTGACTGGTCCTGTAGCATAATAATTTATTGAGACCCATTTCATACCCTCACTGAAAGGAACCATTTCAGCCAGTCTCACCTCTGCACGCTCGTTCCTGTAATCGCTATCTGGATTCACTTGAAATCTCAACGCTTTATTACCACCCATATCTACTATCCTAACTGAATCAAAATCACTCTTATATTCTATTTTATACCCTTTGCCATTTTCATAGTAGTAGTTTCCCTGCACATAGGCATTTTCCATTGTTAGATAGTCCAAAAGAAATCCTCCTTCATAACTTGTTCCATTGCCCTTATCATCTTTTCTACAATTAATATTTATAGCAACCACTAACACAAGTCCGATCACGTTCAACTTTCTTAAGGTCATCTCCATCTGCTTACTTACTGCCACAAATTTGGTTCAATAAAAATAATTCTACCGTCTTTAAATGAAAAAATCGTATTCCGCTTAATGTTATCGGACATAGGATTTTGTGCAAACAACCTTATTGCTTCAGCAATTGGAACATGTTTAAAAACCTGAGTGATTGCTCCGTTGGTTCGCTCAACATCAAAAACCTCTGGAGACCTAATGTCCCAAGGAAGATTTTCATTGATACTGGAAATCCAATTACAGGAAGCCACTCCTCCAAGCGATTCTATAAGCCCGTCAACATCCCTTAATAGAGACACCCACTCTGCACTATATGGGGGTAACTGTTTAACAGGGAAGCCATCATCATCTGTGGCGGGAACAAGGGACAACAATGGAATTATGCTCTTTGATCCGTCCTCCAAGAAAAAGGGCGAAACAACATATAAGTTGAGACCTTTCAGTAGTTCAATAAGAGACAAAATTTTTGCCTTTATCATTTCTGGTCGCACAGGATTTATTCCTTTCCATAAATTATCTGTCTCATAAGCAACACTATAACCATCAGGATTTTTGCGTTCAAAAGGCATTATTACGATGGGCTTTTGAGAATTACTCAATTCTTCAAGCAAGTTTGAAAGAGATTCTATGGAATCATCAAGAAAAACGACCCAGCCATCAGCATCATCGGAAAGACCTCTCATATCATTAGGTACACCTTCATAAGAAAAAAGAGGAATGAAATGCTTAAATTCATACTCAGAAGTGTCTTTCACTTTCAAGTCAGGCAGATATTCAGGAAAATGGATTAGGGAAATCTGTCTGAATCCTGTCTTCCTGTAGTAGCCATCCAAATACCAATTATGCGATTGCTTCACAAACATTGCCATATCACACCAACCTCCGCTTATATAAGCATTCTCAACAAGAACAGGAATATTATCATCAATTTTTGCTTGTCCAGATTGGATAATATCCACAATTTTCTCGCCTTCAATTATAATGTCAACTTTTTGACCGTGCAATGAATTTGTTGGCTCAAGCAATGTTATTTCTCTAAGAAGCACTCTCTTCATCCTGATTACTTTTTCTTAACACAACACTTTCCACCAAGAGCAATATTAAAGCAAAAGAAAGCAATAAATAAGGGATGTAAGACAAAAATCTTTTACTTTCCGGCACAATCACATTATCCACTATTGGAACATTTTGGGCTAATATGCTTTCCTGCTTTGGGAGATTTATTCCTGTTAGCATGGTATCTGTGCCGTCAATTATGTAGTAAAAGTCCGGCTTGAGAGGATACTTTATTTCCCTTGCATCTGAGTTGCCATAGGGAACCACGCTAACATCCTGACTTGTCAGATATATCATAAACTGTTCGTCATTCCTGTGATACCTCAGTTCATACGCCTTATTCTCAAACAAAACCTTAAAAATCATAGCAAGGAAAACGGGATGCGTGGAAAGTGCCACATTCTTTGATGAATAAGTGACATGTAGCGTTTTGTTATCAACAGAAGCAATAACGCAAGAGTCCGTAAACAGAAGGGGAATGCCATTTAGAGAAATAGAGGGGCATCCAGCCGATACAGAAAGGGGAATTGGTGCTTTGCCATAATCCTGCAAAACACCTTTCCAGAAAGTAGCCCGTCTGTTAAGCCAAAGTCGTTGTACCTTTCCCACAGATTTATGTAGGATGATAGAAGGAACATTATGTTCCATAAGTGCTTTTCTGGTTGATTCAGGCATGTCGTCCCAGAAACCTGCCAGAATAACATCTGCATTGTCTGGACGTGAAGCAAATTGAAACATAGTATCCTTACGTAAGACTTCCACAAATGGAACAGAAGTATCTGTGAGATGAACATATACCTTCACTGGATAAGAGCCAATAACAGCATAGAACTCATTATCAAAGTATGCATTATCACCAGATATGACAATATGCACAGTATTTATCTTTTTCTCAGGTTTAAGCACCACAGTATCATATTGTATTGAGTCTTGAACACGCCACTTTTTAACTGCTTTAACCTGCCCGTTTAGTTTAATTTGCATTGACACATCGGCACTGCCCGTGTTGTTCCACTTGACTATCAAGAATTTGTCTTCGCCAAGCCACATGCTATCAATCCATGCATTATCGCTTTCACCATTCATAACTACTGGAATAAAGGGTCTTGAAATTAATTCTGACCAATATCCATGTTGAAAATCTGATACGACATAAACATTCAATGAGTCGTTAGTTATTGTCAGATGTGTAAATTGTTTATCCAGAGAACAAAACCCATAATAAGTGGCAACACCTGATAGGTTTTCTTTCTCTCTAATAATGTCATCACATGTTATGACAAATAACAACTTGTTTACATTTTCTTCTGTCCATTTAATGCCCTGCCATACAAGAGGGGGATTTCCACGGGTCATACTGGCACTATTATCCAGAACAACAACAGTGGGGATATCAATTGATTCAGGTTTATAAAAGAATGATACCAGAGCCATTGTGACAAAAGCAATTGTTCCTGTTCGCAACAAGAGAATTAAAAGGTGCTGAAGCCTACGACGTCTCTTGATTTGTTGTAGGGTCCTTTTCAGAAGCCACGTGTATGTAAAAGGAACTGTTTTGCTAACTCTTCTAAAAAACAGATGTATAAAAATAACAGTGGCAACTGCTAATGCCATTCCAACCAAAAAAAGAACGAGTGCGTTCATATTTCAAAATCCTGTTTTTGTGTAATTTAGTGTTAAAATTACCTAAAACCAATAATTATGAGCACAACGGGACCAAGAGTTAGCACAGAGCGTAAGAAAGGGGGAAAAGGATGGATAATAATTCTGTTGCTTTTAATTCTTGCGCTTGCTGGATTAAATGGATACATATACATGAACTACCAAAAGTTAGAGCAGATTAACAAGGACTTGACAGTGAAAATTGACACACTGGAAATGCTACAGAAAGAACTGGAAAAACGCATCCAGTTATATGAAGATAGCATAGCACGTTTGAAAGCATCACTGGATGAGAAAGATGCAGAATTGGCTCAAAAAATTGCCGAACTTGAAGAGAAAAATCGAAAGATAAAGCGTTTGCAGGGTGCCATCTGGCGACTGAAAAAGAAACTAAAAGAATATGAACAACAGGGACCCAAACAAGAGGAAGGGGGTCCTTCTCTGGCAGAACAATATCAACAACTGCAACAGGAATATCAACAACTAAAACAACAGTATGATGCTCTAATGGCTCAATTATCAGAAAAGGACCAGACCATTGAAAACCTTATGGAGAGATTAAAGAACATGGAGACAGAACTTGGCTCATTCATTCCTCTAAAATCCTTAGAGATAACTCCTATTAGAATAAAGGAAGGACAAGAATTGCCTACAAAAAGAGCAAGGAAAGTATCTGCCCTCAAGATATGCTTCACGCCAGAAACTAATCCTCATGTAAAGGCAGAAGAAATAGAAATTATGTTCCGAATTATTGACCCTGAGGGCGTAACACTATATAATGAATCTGCTGGTTCTGGACGATTTGCCACACCTGATGGTCGTGAAAAGCCTTATACCTTCAAGAATACTTTTGTATATCCACCTGTCAACACACCTGTTTGCACATATTGGGAACCCTTCACCACACTTACGAAGGGAACTCACAAACTGGAGTTGTATTATAACGGACGCTTTATGGGAGCACAGTCTTTCTATTTGAAATAGTCCGTATCTTTATATTTGGATTAAAACCAACTTTCAAAATGACGTTAACTGAAGAGAAAATTCTAAATGCTCTTAAACACGTTATTGACCCAGACCTTAAAAGGGACCTTGTTTCCCTTGGCATGATCCAGAATGTTCGGATAGAAAACAACACAGTATCGTTTGATTTATTGCTAACAACGCCAGCATGCCCTATAAAAGACAATTTAAAAGAAGCATGCATTGAAGCAATTAAGAGATTTATTAGTGACGACATCGTAGTAAATGTTAACGTTAAAGCCCGAGAGTATAAGCCCATTTCAGGGGAAGATTTATTGCCTGGAGTCAGACATGTAGTAGCAGTTACTTCTGGAAAGGGGGGTGTTGGGAAGTCCACAGTTGCTGTTAATTTGGCTCTTGCTTTAGTTCAGATGGGTGCCCGAGTGGGTCTTTTGGATGCCGACGTGTATGGTCCTTCAGTTCCTACGATGCTTGGGCTTGAAGGCTCTGTGCCCAACGCAAAAACAGAAAATGGCAAAACAATTCTACTGCCCATTGATTATGAAGGTTTAAAAGTTATGTCTATAGGTTTTTTCATTGACGCTGATCAGGCTGTTTTATGGCGTGGTCCAGTGGCATCAGGAACAGTTCGCCAACTGGTCCAAGATGTTGATTGGAGTTCCCTTGACTACTTAATAGTGGATATGCCACCCGGAACTGGTGACATTCCTATGACCGTGGCTCAAGTTTTGCCTTTAACTGGCGCTGTGATAGTAACAACGCCACAGAGGGTTGCGCAAGCGGACGTCCGCAGGGCAATAGCAATGTTCAGGCACAGGGCAATTAACAAGCCAATAATAGGGCTAATTGAAAATATGGCTTATTTTATTCCAGAACTACATCCTGATGAAAAATATTATGTTTTTGGCAAAGACGGCGGTAAAAAATTAGCACAGGAGCTTGATGTGCCTTTTCTGGGAGAAATCCCGCTTATGGCAACTATTGCTGAGGGTTCTGACTTCGGTAAACCACCAGTTCTCTTTGGACCTCAACCAGTAAAAGAAGCGTTTAATAAAGTTGCCGGGGAAGTAGCCAGACGACTGGAAATAATAGCAGCAGAGCAAATAACTGCCGATGCAAGCAGTTAGCGACAGATTGAAAGAAGCTCTGGAAAGAGTCAGGAAACATTTACAGGCGGACCAAGGAGATATAGAGGTAGTGGATATTAAAGATGATGTCTTATACATCAAACTTTTGGGAAGTTGCAAGCAATGTGCCCTGGTAGATATGACTCAATTTGGAATTAAGGAGATAATCAGGGCATACTTACCAACAATTAAAGATGTGGTAATAGTGAGTGATGACTAAGGAAGACATCTTACAGGTAACATTGCAACGCCAGACCACTCTAATAGTAGGCATAGACATCCACTATCCAGAAAGATTCTCTGGAAGTACCGAATTATTCGACTTCATAAAAAAAATTATTGAAATAACTGCCCCATTTTGTATTGGCTATAAAGTGAATTCTGCTTTTTTTGAAGCCCTTGGCTTTGTGGGATGGCAATTAATGGAAAAAATTTTTAGTGAAATACCAGATTCTCACTTAAAAATAGCGGATGCCAAACGGTGTGATATATCATCAACAAATCTTTTCTACAAAAGGGCTTTTTTTGACGTAATGGGTGCCGATGCTTTAACTACACACTTGTATTTCGGTTTAGAAGCCATTAAAGAACTTTATCATCAAGATAAAATCCTAATGCCTGTCATCTTGCCATCTCAACAATCTTCCCTTGATTTCTTGCTTATACCCACGCCTTCAGGCAAACCTTGGGTGTTCTATATTATAGAGAGACTCAAGATGTTGTTTTCTGCTAATAATATTATACCTGTCGTGGGAGCCACTTTGTCAGAATCATTGTTAAAAGAAGTTGCTAAATTAATGCCAGAGCACATGTTTCTGACGCCGGGCGTTGGTGCCCAAGGTGGTTCACTAAATAGGCTCTATGACGTTTTCGGCACAAGAGCACTAATTCCTATCTCAAGGGCTATATTATATCCTAAAGGTAAAGAAACGACGTTAGAAGATATAGAAGAGGCAATTAGAACATTGTGGAGACAAACAAAAGAACTATATGGCGCTGTCAACCTTAAAGCAAGTTCTTGATTTTGCTTTTAATCCTTTCACTTTTCTTCCCACATGGCTTTTTTGGGAAAACATCAGGCGCCATATATGGCTAACGACCTTTTTAATGCTTCCCGGACTATTAACATGGTTTGATGTGGGGAGAAACATAGGCTTTCCATATTTATTTCTTGAGCCAGAATATTTAAACAAAACTAATTTTCTTTCATTTTTTATAGTAGGCTTATTTAAAGGCTGGCTATTACTTGCTTGGCACATGACTCTCTTTATACTGTATTATGAAGAGTTAAATTTCCTTGTCATAAGCAAGCGTCCCTTTGCAGTGTTTATGTTAAATAACAGTGTCATTCCTATCTTATATATTGGCATAAGTACTATATATCTCGTAGTATTTCATCTTAATCAGGGGCATTCTTGGGGGGTTATTGGTGAATACGTTTTGGGCTTTTTAAGTGGAATTTTCTTCGCAACTTTAATTGGATTTCTTTTGTTTCTTAGAAAGAAAACTCCACCCACAGGTGGTTTTAGGACTCACAAAACAAAACCAACAGTCACTCCTGTAAGAGTTAAAGGGATCTATGTTCCTGAAACCAATATATTATCAGAACAAGTACCTGTTAAATATTTTCTTGGATTGCGTTTCAAAATAAGATTTGCTCGCTCTACCTATCACTATGATAAACGTATAAGTAAATTCATTCTCCAGAGGAGTCATTTTGGAATTATGATGTTTTTCCTCACCTCTATAATCACGATATCCATATTGGGCAGGGTTGGACCCGCCCAATTGCTCAATCTACCTGCTGCAGCAAGCATATTTCTCTTTCTTGCAATATTGATAATGCTATTTGGTGCTATAGCATTTTGGACAGGAAAATGGCGAAATGTTGCTTCCTTAATTGCTTTTGCAAGTTTGCTTGTGTTCCTAAACTACTATACACCGGGAAGTCCTTTTCGTGGTTTAGATTATTCAGATAAAATTCCTGTATCTGATAGTTTGTACAATTCCCACAACCTATCAAGAACTTCATATTTATCATTTCTTCAAATGCTGGAGAACTGGCATGCAAAACAGAGGAAACTTTTTGGGGAAACTCGCCCACCACTTGTGGTAGTATGTGTTAGTGGTGGTGGTTTGAGGGCTGCTTTATGGACGTTTACCGTCCTGCAACGATTGGATAGCCTCTTTGGCGGTAACTTAAAGGACAGAATTTTTATGATTACTGGTGCAAGTGGTGGAATGCTGGGCGCTGCCTATTTCAGAGCACTTCAAATGAAGTTTAAGAACAACGATGAGTTTATTTATAGTCATTCACATAGAGAGATAATTTCAAGAGACTTGCTCAATAGCGTAATCTTCACAATGGCTGCCCACGACCTTATTTCTCCCTTCAGAAGGCAAATTACTATTGACAACAAACAATATTACTACGATAGGGGAATAGCATTTGAAGAGAATCTAAATCACAATACTTTCCACTTGTTAGATATGACACTGGAAGAGATATTTACCTATGAACACAAGCAGGACATTCCTGTAATGATTTTCTCTCCTGTGGTCTTGGGCAATGGCAAATTTCTCACAATTTCCAGTCACTCCCTTCGTTTTCTTGCAGATACTATTCTTGGATATAAACCTGACATTGTTGATGTTCACCAGATTCTGGGCAAAGAAGCCCTTAAAATAAACCTGCTTTCTGCTATTAGAGCCAGCGCCACATTTCCAATAATAATGCCCACTATGGAATTACCAACAGACCCAATCGTTGCGGTTACAGATGCAGGAGTCAGGGACAACTTCGGCACAGAAATGGCACTTAAGGTTTTATATCACTTTAGAGACTGGATAAACTCTCGGACTTCAGGAGTCATTCTGATTATGATAAGAGATTTGCCACTGGACATTAATTATCCTTTGAAAAAATCACTTTTTGCTCGTGGAATGATGTTTAGCCTAATGGCTATTCAAAACCATAGGCAAAAAATATTACTTGGACTGGCAAGTAAGTGGTTCACAGGACGTTTTAAAGTGTTTCACTTCATTTATGAACGTCCATGGGAAGAGCGAGCCAGCCTATCGTGGCATTTAACTTTTAAAGAGAAAAAAGACATTATTAATGCAAGTTATTCAGAAAATTTTTATTTGCAATGGAGAAATCTCGCAAATGAATTAGAATAACTTTTTTATCTTTGCATAAAACTATACCTTGCGATGAAGATAAAAACCGCTTTTCTTGGAGGGCTTTTGGTTGTCCTGAGCCTCACTTCCTGTCAACCTTCTGATAACAATAAGGGTGATGCTGTCTTGGAACCAATAGCAGGCAAGAAATACCGAGGAGGAATTTTCAAATACTATGAAAACTCAGATTTCAAAACTCTATTTCCGCCTTCTATAACAGAGATAGTAGGTGCCCATCTTGCAGAACAAATATTTGAAGGATTAGTAGCCTTAGACCCTGTAACTCTGGAAGTAATCCCTGCTATTGCGGAGCGTTGGGAAATAGACTCTACAGGAACAGAATACACATTCTACATTCGTAAAGGTGTTAGATTTCACGATGATGAATGCTTTCCCAATGGTGAAGGAAGGGAGGTTACAGCCCATGACGTCAAATTTGTCCTTGAGTTTCTGTGCAGTCCGCACAGACTAAATCAAATGAGCAAGTTTATTATAGACTACATTGAAGGGGCAAGAGAATATTATGAAGCACTATCAAACGGCGAACAACCAGAAGGGGTTTCAGGAATTCAAGTTATTGATGACTACACGCTCAAAATAAAATTAACAAAGCCTTCTGGTTTGTTCCTGTATATTCTCGCAATGCCTTCTTTTGGTATCTTCCCGAAGGAAGCCCTTGAAAAATATGGTGATGACATAGGGGAACATCCTGTCGGCACGGGTCCTTTCTATCTAAAGGATTTAGAGCGAGGCAAAACAGTGGTTCTTGCAAGAAATCCTTTCTACTGGGATAAAGATGTTGACGGGAATCAACTTCCATATTTAGATGGTGTTGTAATGCACGTTATTCCGGAAGACAAGATTGCTCTTTTGCAATTTGAGAAAGGTGAACTGTCAATGACAAATCGCATTCCTCTTGAAATAGCAGATAAAATCCTGACACGAGATGGCGAATTAACACCACAATACAGCAAATATATATTGCAAACAACTCCTGCCCTTGCTATTAACTACTTTGGCTTCCTTGTTACCGAACCGCCTTTTGACGACCCTCTCGTCAGAAAAGCATTCTGCATGGCTATTGACAGAGATAAAATAGCCGAATATACAATGTACAATATGGTAATTCCGGGCAACTATGGTGTTGTTCCACCGGCATTTATAGATTATGATGCTAAAGCCATTCAAGGATGTTCCTACAATCCTGATGAGGCAAAATTCTTACTCAGGAAAGCAGGATATCCTGACGGGGAAGGATTTCCTGAAGTAACACTAAACATTAATGCAGGGGGTGGCAGGCACCTGATGGTTGCTGAAGCAGTCAAAAAGATGCTTGAAGAAAACCTCAACATCTCAGTGAAGATAGAAGTTCTGGAATGGTCTCAGCACCTTGATGTAGTGGAAACAGGCAAAGCCAAGTTTTTCAGACTTGGATGGATTGCAGACTATCCGGACCCAGAATCTTTCTTGAATCTCTTTCACAGCAAACATCTTGGAGAAGCAAGGTCATATATAAATGTCACGAGGTATAGTAATCCTAAATTTGACGAACTTTTGGATAGTGCCCTTGCCGTTCAAGATAAAGTTGAGCGATATATGTTATACATGCAAGCAGACCAAATTCTTGCCAATGACGTTCCAGTGCTCATTGTATACTATGATAAACTTTACCGACTTTTGCAACCTAATGTTAAAGGGTTGCCCATTAATCCTATGGACTACATGGCATTGAAATATGTCTTCCTTACGCCAGAAGGAGAGTCAGAATCATAGAGTCACTCGGCTGACAACCTTCAGAAATTGGTGAGCAGATCTTTTCCACGTGAACTTAAGAGAATGGCTGTGTAGCATTTGTATATAAGTTTTCTTGAACCTATAATCTGTAAGCAAAGCAAGTATATGAGAAGCCAGAATCTGTGGATTTTCTACTGGGAATTTTAAACAGGGGGCACCACTTTCTGACAGTCCCGGTGCTTCACTAACAATAACTGGCACCTTGCAAACACCCGCTTCTGCAACTGGAATTCCAAATGTTTCATCAAGGGAGGGCACAACCACAGCGATAGCATTTTGCATTACATACTTCACATGACCTGCTTCGGGAAGAGAAACCCGTTTAACCCACGGCTTATAACTATCTCTGTCTTGAAGATTATACAGAAGTTTATTGGAAGAACCAGTAAATAACAGATGAATATCCAGACCCTGTTTCCGCAAGATTTCAAGGGCTTTAACCACTGGAGCGATAGGTCTATATGCTACATTACCGCCTGCTACAAAAACATAGAGTTTGGGAAGCGGGAAATCAACCGAAAGAGGCTTTATATTATCCATGTGGTCTCCCGCTGGGTATATCACATCTATCGGTCGCTTTTTAAACTTTTGTTTCACGAGTCTTGCAAGGTAGTGAGAAACCACAAAAAAGGGAAATGTATTTATGCTTCTTTTATATAGCCACCTATACCACTTAAGAGCCAGTGGATTAAAAACGGAAGGCATAACAAAGGGAAAGACATCATGTAAGCAGAACAATTGCCTTTTTATTCTTATTGAAGGCATTGATGCGAGACTAATAAGTAAAGCACCTGTTGGAATGAGTGAAGGAAGGACAAAATGGTCCCATGGATTGCGAACCAAACTTCCTTTCCTTCTGATTTCATCAAAAGCCTCTAACCAGTGCGTAGGAACCTGTGCTTTTTCAGGAACAGCAAGTATCCACGTAAATTCCGTCCATTCGGGAAGTGTTATAGCATTATCAAGCAAGTTGAATGCATATATTTGAGCACCGGAAGGTTTCTGAGCAAGGAATCGCCCATTAATAACAACCACTGGTTTTCGTCCCATCACGTCATTTAAGCGTGGTCTCAAACAGTCCCACTATAGGCATTCTGCGACCAATACCAAATGCTTTGCTCGTCACCCTTAGTATAGGGGGTGCCTGATATCGCTTATATTCGTTCCTGTTGACCATATTGATAATGCTTTTGACTGTTTCAATGTTAATTCCTGTTGCTTCTGCGATACGAGAAGCAGGTTCATGCATTTCTATGTACCTAATAAGGACAGTATCAAGAATATCGTAAGGGGGCAGTGTGTCTTGGTCTGTCTGATTGGGTCTTAATTCCGCAGAAGGTGGCTTAGTCATAACCCTTTCTGGAATAATATTTCCATGTTGCTGGTTAATAACTCTGGCAAGTCTATAAACCCATGTTTTATAAACATCTCCCAAAACACTCAGGGCACCTGCCATATCACCGTATAGAGTTCCGTATCCAGTTGCTAACTCGCTTTTATTAGAAGTGTTAAGGATAACACCGCCTAACTTGTTTGATAGGGCATGCAAATAAATCATTCTTATGCGAGCCTGAATGTTTTCTTCCGTAACATCAAAAGGCTTATCATCCCATACGTTTTCCTGCAGAGTCTTGACAATGCGTTCATATGGCTCAGTTATAGGGATGGTGTAAGTTTCAATTCCCAGATTTTTAGCCAACTGCTCTGCGTCTTCAATAGATTCATTAGAAGTGAATTGCGAAGGCATCAATACGCCTACTACGTTTTCTGAACCTAATGCTTCAACAGCCAATGAACACACTACAGAAGAATCAATACCACCAGAAAGTCCGACATAAGCCTTTTTAAGCCCCTTCTTTGAAAAGAAGTCCCTTATACCAACCACTAAAGCAGAGTGAATGTCTTCTATCCATGGTTCTCCAACGAAGGGCGGAAAAGTGCCTGATTGCTTTATTTCAGCAACAACCAGTGCTTCCTGAAAAGCGGGGGCAAGAGCCTCTATTGTCCCATCCGGATAAACAACACAACTACGTCCATCAAAAATTAAGTCTGTCTGTGCACCCACATGATTGACGTAGGCAACAACAGAATTAGTAAAGCGAGCGGTTTCTGTAATAACATTGAGTCTGCGGGCTGGATGTCCAATACTAAATGGCGAACCAGAAATATTAACTACCACATCGGCATTTTTCAACGGTTCAAGTGGATTAACATCGTAAATAGGTTTCAAATCAGGGTCCATAATCCAGATGTCCTCACAAATGGTAAACCCTACCTTGATGCCATTTATCTCTACAGGATGCTGTGGAACACCTGCTGTAAAATATCTGTTCTCGTCAAAGACATCATAATCAGGTAGTAACACTTTATGATAGCGATGTAAAATTTTTCCTTCTCTTATAACAATCAAAGAATTAAAAGGCTTTCCTTTTTTCTGTTCCGTGATACTACCTACAATTATGGTTATTGGAAGGTTTGCTGTCTGTTCAACAAGAATTTTAAGTTCACTTTCCAGAAGGTCAAAATAAATCTGGTCTGTCGGTGGATAGCCACATAAAGCAAGTTCAGGGAAAATTACTATGTCTGCTCCTTTTTCCACTGCCTTCCGTGAAAAATCAACAATCTTTTCCCTATTGTGAGATATTGCTCCTATGATGGTATTTATCTGTGCTAATGCAATTTTCATAAGTTCAAACTTATGAAACATTTAAGGATTGATTAACATTAATTACTACACCACTTAGAATTCAACTATACATTACCTTTGTTCAAAACAATCATGAACATG
>WFXT01000243.1 GCA_015490475.1 Bacteroidota bacterium | reverse complement strand
GCGTCAGATGTGTATAAGAGACAGGAACAGGACAACGAAAATATTATTGTTATACCAAGCCACCCTGCTAATTTCACACTCCATCCCACCGCCAAACATTTTGATTTCAAAATTACAACAATTTATAAATTAATGATAATGCTGTTTACTTTATGCTTGGAAAAACAAAGTAAATTACTCACTTCACAAACGCGAACCATAATGCTTGAAATCTGCTTAGCCAATTCTATCCCTCTTTAGAACATTTAGTAAACTTTGCTTCTCCCCAAAAGAACTTATGCCATAGACCAACTATCTCCCATCAAATACAAAACCTTAAAAACTTTCATTATATTTCAAGTTTCACCTAAAACACTTACTATGTTAATCCAGTTTACCCTCACTAAGAAGCTGCATAAATATCACCGAATCGCCTTTCTACAATATTAGTCACTAAAGTAATACGGTATTTCTGCGCAGTAAAATCTTCGCTTTCCCAATCCCCATCCAGCACTATTAAAACTTCGTATTGTCCGCCTTTCCAGTAAACCGTCCCATTCGCTGATTTTACACGTTTCAACATCCTGATAGAAAATGATTGCAACAGGAAAATATGGTTTGTGCAATACTTCACGACTCAAGAACTACAGTGGTTCGGTCAACCCATTAATGAGGCCTATAAATAATCTCATATTGCTCTCTAATATTTGTAAAATGATAGCTCTTGTGGAGGTGGGGGGAATCGAACCCCCGTCCGGCTAACGGCTACAGGCATACCGTCTACATGCTTAGCCGCCAGGATTTATTTTGTTTCCTGCCTGCTACCACGACGGGACTGGCGGCCCTCCCAGGGCAACAGGCAGGTTGCCGCCTAAGTAGCATTCATCCGGCTGGCGGCATCACCGGATGAAGCCCCCTCCATCAGGACCGCGCCCCGTCCGATACCCGGAGGGGAAGGCATCGGCGGAACGGGCAGCCTCCCTGCCTAGCAGGGATTAAGCTGCCATGGCGTAATTGCCAGCGCCATTTACGGTTTCGCGTGTCCGTTTTAACGAGCGGGACACGCCACGCCCGGCATGCAGGTATGCCCTTCGCCGGCCGTCAACCGCCATTTCACCCCCATGTGAAACAACATCTTGTTTCCGAAGTATATATACGTAAAAGAATTACAACAGGTTCCCTACTTGAGGATTATGTTAATTATCGTAAAGCCCTTAATTTTACAATGATGAGCGAGAAAGAAAGGAATTTACGGGAATTGATGAAATATATTCGCAACTTTTCCATTATTGCACACATAGACCACGGCAAAAGTACACTTGCAGATAGACTTCTTGAAAAGACTAAAACGCTGTCGGAAAGGGAGCTGCGAGAACAAGTTCTGGACACCATGGACCTTGAGAGAGAACGTGGCATAACGATTAAGAGTCATGCTGTCCGAATGCAATATGAATACAAAGGTGAAGTTTACACTTTAAATTTGATTGACACCCCTGGACATGTTGATTTTTCTTATGAAGTTAGTCGTGCCCTGGCAGCCTGCGAAGGTGCATTACTTGTTGTTGACGCATCCCAGGGAATAGAAGCACAGACTGTGTCCAACCTATATGCAGCTTTGGAACAGGATTTGGAAATCATTCCAGTAATAAACAAAATAGATTTGCCTCATGCGCGTCCCGAAGAAGTTGCCGAGCAAGTTAAGAACCTAATTGGCTGCTCTGATGACGAAATTGTATTTGTTAGTGCTGCCACAGGAGAAGGTGTTGACCAGCTTCTCAACGCCATAGTAGAAAGAATTCCCCCACCAGAAGGGGACCCTTATGCACCCCTACAAGCACTAATATTTGATTCAAGATATGACACATACCGGGGAATAATTTCCTATGTGAGAATATTCAATGGCACAATCAAGAAAGGTGATAAGGTCACTCTCATGCATGCTGGCGGTGAATATACTGTTGAAGAGGTTGGATTTCTAAGGCTTCAGCACTATCCTGTAGAACAATTGTCTGCTGGTATGGTTGGATATGTCATAGCAGGAATTAAAGAGCCAGGCAAGGTGCAGGTAGGTGACACCATAACGAATCTTGAGAATCCAGCCAGAGAGCCCATTAAAGGTTTTCAGCCTGCCAAGCCAATGGTTTTCGCTGGTATATATCCATCAGATAGTGACCAGTATGAAGATTTGCGAGAAGCCCTTGAAAAGTTGAAACTAAATGATGCTGCTTTAACTTTTGAGCCAGAAGTGTCGCCCGCCCTTGGTTTTGGCTTCAGGGTTGGATTTTTGGGCTTACTGCACATGGAGATAGTGCAGGAGCGTCTGGAACGTGAATTTGGCATTTCGGTTATTATCACAGTGCCCAACGTGTCATACAAAGTTTATTTACGTAATGGAGAGGTTAAAGAAATCAACAGCCCGGCGGAATATCCAGACCCTGCCCTGGTTGATAAGATTGAAGAGCCGTTTGTAGAGGCACAAATCATCACCCCCGCTGAATACGTAGGAGCAATCATGGAATTATGCCTATCCAGACGAGGAAAACTTTTAAATCAAATTTATCTATCAACTGACAGAGTAGAGTTGGACTTTGAACTACCCCTTGCAGAAATACTTTTTGATTTCTTTGACAAGCTCAAAAGTGTTTCCAGAGGCTATGCCTCTTTTGATTATAAACTGGCAGGATACAAAAAGTCTGATTTAGTCAAATTGAATATTTTGTTAAATGGCAAGCCTGTAGATGCCCTTTCCTTTCTGGTTCATCGCTCAAGGGCTTATGAATTCGGAAAACGTATCTGCAGAAAACTCAAAGAACTAATTCCACGACAACTGTTTGAGGTTGCTATTCAAGCCGCCATAGGGTCAAAGGTCATTGCGCGGGAAACCATAAAGCCATTGCGAAAAAATGTTACTGCCAAATGTTATGGTGGTGACGTAACCAGAAAACGAAAATTGCTGGAAAAACAAAAAGAAGGAAAGAAAAGGATGAAACAAATAGGGAAGGTGCAGGTGCCTCAGGAAGCATTTCTGGCAGTTATGAAGATGGACAAGAAGTGAGGCACCCACACCCATCAACCCCAACGAGCGATGAGATGGTCTTGCTAAGGACCCTCGGCGATGAGCATTTTTATTGTCCTTCCAACTGGGCAACTTTCTGCTCCAACTGCTTAATCCTCGCCTCTTGCTTCTCTATTGTCTCCAACATTCCTTTCATTACAACATGCAGAAAACCGATATATCCATACAGATCAATACCCTGAACGTTTCCTTCACCGTCGTAGGCACGTATCTCTCCCGGAACTTCCTTATCATCAGCCATTGGCGACAACCGAACTTGTTCCCCCTTCGTCCGACGCCATTTATATACTGGCATCTCCTTGAAATATCTCAAATACTCCGCAATGTCTTTTTCCCCTATCACACCAATCACTTCCTCCTTGCTTTCACGTGTTGAATACACAGTCCATGAGTCAGCAATGGGGTCCGTGGGAGAAAATTGCTGAACAGTCAGGATGTTGGATGGATTAGTTACATTAACACCTACATTACCAAATCCCAATAGTTCTATTTTAGCAGCATTGATCTGTACGCGTCCCACTCCTCCAG
>WFXT01000242.1 GCA_015490475.1 Bacteroidota bacterium | reverse complement strand
GTATTTATCTGTGCTAATGCAATTTTCATAAGTTCAAACTTATGAAACATTTAAGGATTGATTAACATTAATTACTACACCACTTAGAATTCAACTATACATTACCTTTGTTCAAAACAATCATGAACATGGAAACAATCATTCTGCAACAGGCAGCACAACCGCAAGGACCCAATCCTTTAATAAATCTTGCTTTCTTTGCACTTATCATTTTCATAATGTATTGGCTATTGATACGACCACAAATGAAAAAAGCCAAGGAACAACGCAAATTCATTGAGAATCTTCGGGAAGGTGATAAAATAGTAACCCTTGGGGGCATCCACGGCGAAATAGTTAAATTATATGATAACACTCTCAAATTAAGGACTGGCGATAACACTATCATTACTGTTGACCGAGCGGCAGTGTCCCTTGACTTCACCAAGCAGGCATATCCCAAAACAATTGAAAAGAAGGAGAAAAGCAAGTGAAAGTAGTAGGCTTAACAGGAGGTATTGCTTCTGGAAAAACAATGGTGTCTCGGATATTTGAATCCTTAGGGGTTCCTGTTTTCAGAGCTGACGATGTTGCTAAACAATTATTGTCTGACTCGCACATAAAACCACAGGTAATATCACTATTAGGTAATGTTTACAAGCCAGATGGGACTCCCGACTATAAATTAATAGCCAGCATAATATTTTCTGATGATGATAAGCGTAAACGTCTTGAAGCCATAATACATCCTGTTGTATGGCAAAAATTTCAAGAGTGGTTAAAAGAACAGAAACATCCTTATGTTATCCACGAAGCAGCACTACTTTTTGAAAGCGGGTTATATAAACATGTAGATTGGATAGTAGCAGTATATGCTACACCAACCACAAGGGAGAAGCGAAATCCAGCATACAAACAGCGGGCTCATCTTCAGCTACCAGAAAATTTCAAAACAACACAAGCACATTTTGTTATATACAATGACGAAAATTGCCCTGTTATTCCTCAAGTAGTTAAACTACACAGGCTTTTTATCAATCAATTTCATAAGCCTGTTTCCTTGCAAAAATGACAGAAAACCTATTGTGCTCAGAGAGGCAGACGTGAAAACCATTAGCATAATTAGAATCTGATACTTGACCGCGATAAAAGGGGATTGTCCAGCCAGAATCTGCCCTGTCATAACTCCGGGTACGGAAACTATGCCTACAGCAAGCAAAGCATTAGTGATAGGTATCAATCCTGTGGCAAGGGCAACACCCCTCGCCTTAACAAGGGGCTTTCCACTTTCCAATTCTGTAAAAAATCTCTCAGCACTAAGCGAAACCGCATTGAGGGCATTTGAAAAGACCATTCCACCCAGAGGTATGAGATACCTCGGATTATACCATGGCTTAACTTCAAGAACCAGCTGAGTAGCCACCGTTAAAGCAACCAAGCCTCCAATAAACATTGATGCAAGGGCATATACATACAATCTCCTTCTTTTAGAAGGTACGGTACGCAGTCCTATCCACGCCGCAACAAAGAGCATTACAGACAAAGCCATGATAAATATCAGAGGAACATCCTGTTTAAAAAGCCACGTAAGGATGAAACCTACAAGGGACAACTGTATCACCATACGGGCTAAAGCAAGCCACGTGTTAAAACATACATTTGTCCAGCGACATATTATAATGAGAGCAAATAAAACAGGTATAAAAGCAATTCCAAGTTTCCACCATTCAAATTGGATTATAGAATACAGTAGCATTTCACTAGCACGTGTTGAATACAGAAATCTTGTAGCAACAAGTATTTAGCGGAGGGGGCGGGATTCGAACCCGCGAGCCCCCTTGCGGGGACCAATGGATTTCAAGTCCACCGCATTCGTCCACTCTGCCACCCCTCCTTACTAACCACTTTTTCAAAACTATCAACCCTCGCTTTAAGTTCCTTGTTACTCACCAACTTGGAAAATAAGCATCAACAATATAGCCAATGGAGCAAGGAACCTGATAATTAACAACCACAGCGTTGATGGTTTAATGCCGAACCATACAGGTTCTGTGAACCACTTCGCAGGAACACTTATTTCTTCAACCAGTTTAAGTGGATTCCATACCCAGCCAACAAAAATGGTCAATAATAGGGCAAACAATATGATAGCCATTGTGCCGAAATACATATCCACAACATCAAGGAATGACATATACGATTCCCTAAAAGCAACAGGTAATCCAGCCTCCACTATTTCACCATCCCTGACCACAACAATATCTCCAGGCACTAACTCAATTCTTTTTATGGTTTCCTTAGTTTCAGGGTCAATTAATATAATTTTAGGCTTGAGTAATGCATGGTCTTTAACGATCCACTCGCCCGTTTCTGGGTCTCCTTCAACAACATAGCTTTCTCCATATACGAAATCATCCAATTTCACGATTACTTCCTGCTCAACAATAATCTCTTGCCTTTGCTGAATGAACTTCGTAAAGAATTCGTGTCCTCCGTTGCTTAACAGAGATGGAATACCTACCAGTGCTGCGGCAATGCCAACGACCCATGCAGCAACACCCCGTTTCATCACTTTGCGGTCCACCAAAAACGACACTGGCACTTCAAGCATAGAAATAGAAGATGTTAGAGCAGCAAGAGACAATAAGAAAAAGAATGCAGCCCCTACTATATTGCCCATAGGCATTTCTTTAAACACTTCTGGCAAGGTTATAAAGGTTAGTCCTACGCCAGCAGAAGGCGAAAATCCAAAAGCAAAGACGGCAGGGAAAACAACGAGTCCTCCCAGAAGAGCAACTCCAGTGTCCATAACTGCAATCCACGAACTACTATTAGGTATGCTTATATTCTTAGGCAGATAGGAACCATAAGTTACCATAAGACCCCAGCCAACACTCATAGAAAAGAATGCTTGCCCAAGGGCTAAAAGGAAGGTCTTAGGCGTAATTTCCTCAAAATCCGGGGCTAGGAAAAACTCAAGGCCTGCTGAAGCTCCAGAAAGGGTGAGACTTCTGATTAGAACCAATATTAACAACACAAACAAAATGGGCATCATTATTCTGCTTGCACGCTCTATGCCACCCTGAACACCTCCCTGAACAATCAAAATGGTAGCGACAAGGAAAATCAGGAAAGGAATGCCTGCTTTGACGGGGTCACTGGCAAATTCCGTGAATACCACTTCCTTACCAAGAAGGCTTTCCCAGAAATAATAAAGTGTCCAACCTGCAATAACACTGTAATAGGACAGAACCATAAAGCAAGCAAGAATAGAAATATATCCCACAAATCGCCATAAAGTTCCTGGTTTGACAACTCCAAAGGCGTCCACTGGATTACGCCGTGTGTACCTACCAAAAGCAATCTCATTCATTAGCAGAGGCAATGCGATTAGAATAATACTGAGGATATAAATAAACACAAAAGCGGCACCACCGTTCTGTCCTGCTATATAAGGAAATCTCCAGATGTTACCAAGTCCCACTGCCGACCCGGCAGCAGCAAGAATAAAACCGATTTTTCCACTAAAAGAACCTCGGCTGTCTCCTCCTGCTAATGCCATATATCTTTATTTTGTTTGCTAAAATACGCAATTCAGAATGAGTGATAAGAAAATTGCACTGATTACTGGTTCGGCACGAGGCATAGGCAAGGCAATCGCCAGAGCCTTGTTTGAAAACAACTGGCAGGTAATAACCCATAGTAAATCAACCGATAGTCCTGAATTTTCAACCTTACATATTAAAGCAGATTTAATATCAGAGGCAGAGAGAGATAATTTAATTGCTCAAGTGTTGCAGAAAACAAAGCGATTAGACCTGCTGGTTCATAATGCTGGATTCTTTGTTCCTTCCCTCGTGGCAAAGCCAGAAACCACACAGATTCTCTATGAATTACTGCAAGTTCACATCGTTGCAGTCCAACATCTAACATCTCGCCTTTTGCATATCATGCCCAAAGGAAGCAATATTGTAATAATTAGTTCTATTGCTGGATTGAAACCATATTTACCCGGAAGTGCTTATTCTGTCGCTAAAGCAGGCGAAAGAATGTTGGGGCTGTGCCTCAGAGAAGAACTAAAAGAACGACAAATAGGAGTGCATGTTATTAATCCCGGTCCTGTTCTAACCGATTCATGGCAAGATGTTTCTCTACCAGAGGAACGATTCAGTTCTCCAGAAGACATAGCAAAAATCGTTAAATTAATTACCGAACTATCACCAAGGACAATTGTGGACGAGATAACAATAAATCCAATGCTGGGACCTATTGAATAGCGCAAGGGACTTAGTTGTTTTCAATAACTTTGCTTTAAAAGAGTATATGTTCCTGAGACTACTTGCAGTAGTTATTTTATCAATTAGTGGGGTTAAAACATTTAGTCAATGCGACCCCAATAGACCACCTAACACATACCGAAGCAAATGTAATCCACATTACTGGAAGAACAGAAAGCCTTATTCCGATTACTGGCAACAGGATGTATATTACAAAATCAGAGCACGTATAGACGAGAAACAACACAAAATAGATGGCAAACTCACTCTAATATATTGGAATAATTCTCCGGACACCTTACAGGAAGCCTTCTTCCATTTATATCAAAATGCTTTTCAACCGGGTTCTTACTATCACAGATTATGGCTTGATAATTATCGTAAACCGCACTTTGGCGAATATGAACAGCAGGGATTGGGAACGCAGGTTCATAAAATCACCGCTGATGGCATTGAACTAAGACCTTACATAGACAATACTATAATGCACGTTAAATTGCCCCGGGCACTCGCACCAAATGACTCCATCATATTTGAGATTGAGTTCACGACATACTTTGACGATGGCGGTTCCATGCGACGCAGAATGAAAATGTTTGATGTATTTGTAAAGAAACAGGATGGCACCATAGACACTTTCAAGCATTATGACGGCGTCCACTGGTATCCACGCATTGCTGTGTATGACCGCCGATTTGGCTGGACAACGGACCAACACCTTGATAAGGAGTTTTATGGCGACATAGGTACCTATGATGTGATTCTGGATTTTCCTTCTAACTACGTCGTGGAAGCCACAGGAACGCTTCTCAATAGGGATGAAGTGCTCCCTGATTCCCTTTTTGAAAAGTTAAAACTTGAAAATTTCAAAGATGTTCCTTGGGATTCTCCTGCCAGTGAGATAATCCCCTATAATCCTCAGAAGCGAAAAAAATGGCATTTCTATGCAGAGAATGTTCACGATTTTGCCTTTACTGCAGACCCTACTTACAGGATTGATACGGCTATCTGGCAAGATGTGGTATGCGTGGCACTGGCACAGGAAGGACATGCTTCACGATGGCAAAGAGTGGCTGAATACACTAAAAAGGTAGTTGCATTATTTTCTCGAGATTTTGGCAGATACATATACCCCAAGATTGTAGTTGCCGATGCCAGAGATGGTATGGAATATCCGATGATAACATTATGTGGTGGTGCGGAACCTTCCAATTATGGCTTGATAGCCCACGAAGTGGGACACATGTGGTTTTTTGGTATGATTAACTCAAATGAAACCTACAGGGCATTCCTTGACGAAGGATTCACTCAATTTCTTACCGTTTGGGCATTAGAAAATCTTGGATACGATAAATATCGTCCTGCGTGGAAAAAACTTCACTTTAAACACAGGCTTCCTCTTGATGTTCGTGAATTAAGGGCATACCGAAGTTACATAAGTGATGCACAGTGGCGAAGAGACATGCCCCTTGCTACCCATTCCTCAGACTTCAATAATGCACTGCGACATGGAGGTGGATATAGACATGTATATGTCAAGACTGCCACGATGCTGTATCATCTTCAATACATACTTGGTGACTCCCTCTTTTTGCAAGCAATGAAAAATTATTTCAAGAAATGGTATTTATGTCATCCCTATGAAGAAGACCTCAGGTATGCCTTTGCTGACTTCCTGCGTATTGACCTAAATAAATTCTGGGACTATTATCTATATACGACAAAGCGAATTGATTACAAATTGCTAAAGCCAAAACTAATCTCCAAACAGGATGATAAATACATATACCTGCTTAGAATTAAGCGTAAAGAAGAATTCTCTTCCCCCCTTGAAATTAAAGTAACCGACAGGGAAGGAAACACTTATTATTACATAATTCCGGATGGCTGGTTTATAAAAGATTCCTCGCTAACTCCCTTAAAACAGTGGTATGGCTGGGGCTACTATTTTAATACTTACTACGAAGACACAATTATTACAAGGGCGCCCATCAAATCTGTTGAAATAGACACGTCATTCAGATTGCCTGATATTTACCCCATTGACAATGCTTATCCACGAAAAATCAGGAATAAATGGAAGTTTTACTGGCACATCTGGCAACCGCTCAGTTGGAAATACAGATTGACTCAATGGCGTCCCGCTATATGGTTTAACGGTGCAGACCTATTACAAGTAGGAATCAGACTAAAGTCTCAGTATATGAACTACAGACATAATTGGGAATTGTGGGCATGGCTGAATTCTGGATTTTTCTTACCGCCAACCTATTACCCTTATGGTCCATTTATGGATAGTTGGTCCCCCGTATCCGTAGTATTTAATTATTGGACTGCTGTTGAGAAATGGCTTCCTCTGGGTCGCATTAATCTAAATGTATATGCTCTTTCTGGAGTCACAGAGGTGGAATTATCGCTCAGATGGAAGTTGAAATCTCCTTTTGCCAGACCTTCTTATTTCGTCAAAACAGGTATAATTTTTGAACAGGTTACTCCTTACGTGCTTTTCTATTCCCTGTATCCATATGACTGGAAAATAGGCACATTCCTGTGGCAATACATTGAATTTGAGAAAAGACACAACAAATTCGGCAAGCGTAACAGGGCACGACTCCGAATTACTACTGGATTAATTCCATCTATCAATCAATTCGCTTCTCTTGAATATGAATGGAAGCAAGTTATTCCTAAAAGAATCTTGACGTGGCGACATAGAATCTTTATCAGGCAAGATATAGGCAATATACCTCCACAAATAGCACTTTATGTTGAAGGAAGCGATGCTCGGTCTCTCCTTGACCATCCCCTCACGTGGGCACGTTTCTTCCCCCATCAACCACTCCGCCCTCGTAACTACACATACTTTTTCCACGAAGCAGGTGGTTTAAATCTACGTGGCTACTCGGGCTATGGTATCCTGCCAGATGGATTTACATTGCTCTACAGACCCACAGGGGGTATATCATATAATGCAGAATTGGTTTTCATGAACTGGATACGCTGGACTCCCAGACTACTTCGTGGCGTTTCCGCAGAAGGCTATCTATTTGGAGATATAGGGTATTTCAACATATCTCCTGCTGGTATTACAATCTTTGACGCCATCCCATGGATGGATGCAGGAATAGGCTTCATAATGACCATACACAGAATTGGTCCACTGGACGGTATTAATCCATTCACATTGAGGGTTGACTTTCCATTTTTCTTGAACAGACCTCCTGCCATAGAGGATTTTGTCCAATTCCGCTTTAAATTAGCGGTTTCAAAATTATTCTAAATGCATCGGTTTAGAATCAAGATAAGAGGTGTTTATGCCATCATTGATGCAATGTACGTTGACGACGATATGCTTGCTGAATTTACGCATCAGATTCTGGAAGGTGGTGTGTCTGCAATCCAAATGAGAGACAAGAATATATCTATTGACAGACGCCTAAAAAGGCTTAGGACAGTTCTAAACATTGCGAGGACCTATAATGTTCCTGTTATTGTTAATGACATTCCAGAATTGCAACAGGCAACAGGTGCACAGGGAATCCATCTTGGTAGAGATGAAGAACATTTATTTCTGCCCTTACGCAAGTTGAATAATGAAATAATCATTGGCATTAGTGCCTATCAAGATTTGAACAGAGCCTTGCACTTTGCCCTTGAAGGTGCTGATTATGTAGCCTTCGGTAGTGTTTTTCCTTCTCCTTCTGAGCCACACCGCAAAAAGGTTCCCCTTGAAGTGTTAAAACAAGCCAAAGAAATGCTAACCATTCCTATCGTTGGAATTGGTGGCATCACTCCAGAAAATGCCGAACAAATTATAGACTACGTTGACGCAATAGCCGTAATGAATGCACTTGTCAAGAACCCTTATGATAGTGCAAGGGCTCTGGCTAAACTGTTTGAATGGAAGTGAGAATCTATTTAACTGATTGACAGTAATAAGAAGGCATAAATATTCTTTGCAGTTTATTTTTTAATTCGTTTACATCAGTAACTTGCATATAATCGCCAGGGTTCTTACCTTTAACGGATGTCTTTACTGTCTGATATTTTAATGCTGTCTTTTCTAACAGAGACAGTAATTTTCTTGGATCTCCTAGAACTTGCTTTAACACTGCTATATCCTCAGGAAGTGGAATAGAGC
>WFXT01000241.1 GCA_015490475.1 Bacteroidota bacterium | reverse complement strand
ATATAGAGCACCTGAAAGATAAACTGGTCCAACAATATTCAAATATCCTCCAACTCCTATGCCAACATATGGTTTAAAAGTGTAATGAATTCCTGCCAATGCTCCAATATAAATTGAATAAAATCTATCAATTAACCAATATCGGGGAAATACCTCAACAGAGACGGTTCTTGGCGAAGTGATGTCCAACTCACCAGGTCTGTCCTCCTCTGGTTTTACCCCATCGTAATATCGCACTCCCACACCCGCGGTAACATTAGAAAAACAAGGTATTGAGCGATGTACAGAGAGGGCAACTCCCTTTAAATTTCCCAATCCATAAAATGCAGGATAAGCTTCCACAAACCAATTTATAACAACAGGCTCAGACGATTCCTCCTCCATTTGCTTGCCCAAACTATAATTCCACACATTAAGCAATAATATAGAAAGCACTATCCATCGCGACATAGCCCTTGCTTCTTTTTATGCAAAAGTAAACATAAGTTAACATTAATGCTCTGTTGCACAAAGAGCCTTATCAGAATGAAAATCCATAATAGTATATTCTTCTGCTTCCAGGGTAAATACCCTCCAGCGTAATGCTTCCCCTTGCCGATGTTAGGGCTTCATAAAAATCTGATATGTTATATACACGCCTTCCATTAACCCGAAGAATAATAAATCCGGGACGTATGCCTGTGTATCGGGCGATTTTTCCGTCTGGATAAACTTTCTCTACTACTATTCCTCCAGGAACACCATATTGATCTGCCTTATTGGGCGATAGCGTTTCTACTTCAATTCCTAACACTCGTTCAATTTCTTCCTTCAAAGCCTTGTTGGAGTTAAATGCTTCGTCTTTACTTGCCAAAACAACATCTTTTTCTA
Source organism: Bacteroidota bacterium (assembly GCA_015490475.1). Lineage (GTDB taxonomy): Bacteria > Bacteroidota > Bacteroidia > JAADEI01 > JAADEI01 > JAADEI01. The sequence continues at coordinate 1,231 of WFXT01000241.1, read as the reverse complement.
TCACTTCCCCATCTCTGAGTATAGTAATATGAAGGGCATCCCCGGGGCTATGCTGGGCAATATATTCCTGTACATCACCTATGGATTGCATTGGGACTCCATTTATCTCCAGAATAACGTCACCTGACCTTAATCCTGCTTTGTCTGCTGGTGAGCCGGGAACTACATCAACTATTACGACTCCTCGTGGGACATCAAGTCCCAATTCTTCTGCTTCTTGTGGCATCACAGGGCGATACGTAATGCCCAGAAAACCACGTCGTACCTCTCCAAAGCGAATTATATCTTCCACCACTTTTCTAACGATATTAACAGGCACTGCAAAAGCATAACCTGCGTAAGCCCCTGTTGGCGTCGCAATGGCTATATTAATGCCAATTAGTTCTCCCTTAAGGTTAACGAGGGCACCTCCTGAGTTACCGGGATTCACTGCCGCATCGGTCTGAATAAATGACCTTAGAGAAAATTGCCCTGGAATAATGTCAAGATTTCTTCCTTTGGCACTCACTATTCCCGCTGTTACTGTACTGGTCAAATTAAAAGGATTGCCCACTGCCAGAACCCATTCACCAACTTGAACCTCGTCAGAATTTCCATACTTTAAAAATGGCAGTCCTTCCTCGTCTATTTTGAGTACTGCTAGGTCCGTGGCTGGGTCATAACCCACCAATCTGGCTTGATAAACTCTTCCATCAAAAAGTGTAACTTGAATCTCTCCAGTCCCTTCCCCTATCACATGTTTGTTTGTTACTATGTATCCATTTGACGAAATAATGACTCCTGAGCCGTATCGCTGTGACCGCTGTCTCTGTGGTGCCCAGAAGAAATCATGCCCAAACCATCTGGACAATGGATGTGGCTGCAGAACCATTTGCTCCTCAATAACCCTGATGTGAACCACCGCAGGTCGCGCAACCTTTGCAGCATATACAAAATCAGATGGAAAAGTCTGATGCGAAGAAAGGGCAATCGGAACATCTGGCTTTGAAACTGACGTATCTCTAACATCACCTCGCTTTGTAGAAAGCAAATCGGGTTTTAATAAAAACAATAATCCCACAGTTGCTAGAACTCCTCCAATTATTCCCCCAACGAACGTTAACAGAACTCCTCTCCACCTCATAACTGTGTCTTTTATCTGTTCAACGCAATAAGAGAGCAAATTCTGTGCCTGAATTATTCCAGGTTTTAATTCTAAACCGCAGAGTAACACAGAGATACTGTGTTAAGT
>WFXT01000240.1 GCA_015490475.1 Bacteroidota bacterium | reverse complement strand
TTATTCAGACTGGAGCAGGCAAGCATGCCCGCTATTCTGATAATGATTATTCAGAAGTTGGATGTCAAATAGTCTATTCGCCAGAGGAGGTCTTCAAAGAAGCAAACATTATCATCCAATCTGCACCGCCTATCAAGGAAGAGGTTCAATGGTTGAAACCATCACACATTCTTATATCGCCACTTCAATTATATACATTTAAAAGAAAGATGCTTGAGGCTCTGATGCACAAGGGCGTTACTGCCCTTGCCATGGAATATATTCAAGACCGACCGGGTTCATATCCTTTTGTGCGTGCTATGAGTCAAATAGCAGGCACAGCATCCATTCTCATCGCAGGGGAATATATGAGCACGACTAATGATGGTTCAGGGATAATGCCTGGTAATATAGCCAGTGTTCCCCCTGCACATATTGTAATAATTGGAGCGGGCGTTGTCGGAGAATATGCCGCGAGGGCAGCTTTAGGACTTGGTATGGAAGTTCACGTTTTTGATTATTCTGTGGAACGTCTTTCTCGTTTGCAAACCAACTTGGGAGTTCGTGTCTTCACTTCAACAATATATCCAGATGCCTTAAGGAAATCATTAAGAGTTGCTGACATAGCTATTGGGGCATTAGCACCCAGACACGGCAGAACACCAGTTGTTGTCACAGAGGATATGGTTGCTGAAATGAAGCCAGCGTCTATAATTATTGATGTCAGCATAGATAGAGGCGGTTGTTTTGAAACAAGTGAAATGACAACTCACGATGATCCAATTTTCATCAAATATGATGTAATTCATTACTGTGTTCCGAATATTCCATCGCGTTATGCCAGGTCCGCATCAATTGCTTTAAGTAATATATTGATTCCGATGCTTTTAGAGTTGGCAGAAGCAGGTAGCCTAACTGAATATATGTGGAACAATCCACAAGCTCGCAATGGGGTCTATATATTTAAAGGCATGCTAACAAATGTGGACCTTAGCGAGAGATTTAATATGAAAATGTCTGACCTAAATCTAATTTTGCCCGCATATAGATAGTTAAAAACAAGGTTTCCAGCATCCATCTAACTCAAGGCAGGCACGTGCGGAACTAAATCCTAATTCTTTGGCATCACAACAGAATTTGCGTCTTGGTAGGTCATATTCCACTTCAAGGACAGGCTTTCCGCTTTGTGAGATAGGTGCATAAGCATCACACTCACCATAAGCAAAACACTCTTCCACAACCGCCATATCTAAGTGAGAAAGCAAATCAGGAACCAGTTCACCATTATTTTTCAATGCTATTTTCAAATTTCTGGAATGTGCTTCCTGTGCCAACCATTTGAAATACTCAATAGCATCCTGTTTGCTTAAAGGAAATCCTGTGTTTTGCTTCCAGCCGTCCAGATTGTCTGGTTCTATGGCATCGCATCCCTTATCCTTTGCCATTTTTATGCGTTGGACCATTATATCTCTGACCACCTGAGAGCGAATATCAAGCCAGTATTCACCTTCCCAGCCTTCCATTGGTTCACCAATCACTGAATCTGGAAATTGATTGGCATCGGGACGCCAGTCCTCAAGAGTTCCTGCTGAAAAATAGCAAATCACCGTTCCATCGTTATTATGGATTTGAACAATTTCATCCTGTGTTGTTGAGAAAAGGTCAATGTCGTAATAGTCATATGCTTTTTGGATTTCCTTGGAAGTTACATTTTCATTGAGTTTGTATAGCCATGTGTAGGATGCTCTGCAGGAAGTTTTCCATTTACATGAGGAGAAAAGAAGTGATAAGTATAAAAGGGAAGTAAAAACGAAAATTCGAAGTATCTTGTTTAACATGAAAACGCCTTTTATATTATAATTGAACGGCATTTCTAATTTAGATTGTTGTATAAAACCCTAAGACTCGTATTCCAATAGAGACGTTATTATCATTTTTAGCCTTTTCTGCTCTTTTTGAAAATTCCACTTTTGTCGGGCAAAAGCTGTGTTATATTGCATAGATAGGTAGAGATATGGTTTTTCATGAAGTAGGCGTAGAGCCCTTGATATTTCGGAGGGATAAGCTTTTTTTAACAAAATAGCAACCTTATACTCTTTGTTGTGCTTTCTATATTCCGGAAAATCCATAGTAATCTGAGGAATTCCACAGTGTATATAGTCAAAAAACTTGTTAGCTAATGAATAGTATGAATTAAGGTCTTGGGGAGAAAGCAGATTAACCCCTAGCCAGCACTCTTTTATTAAAGATTTCAAGTCATCGTATTTCAATAAGCCCAGAAATTTCACTCTGTCTTCAATACCCAGTTTAGCTATGGGTGATTTAATGTCTTCATGGTGTTCTGCGTTTCCTGTAATTAATACCTGACAGGGAAATGAAATTTGGGATATTGCTTGTAGGAGTTCTTTGATTCTTCGATCACTACTAAGAGAACCGGCATATATAACAGCAGGGGGATAAAGGCATTTAGAAGGAGGGCTATTTTCTTCCAAATAAGGAACGTTTTTGATTACAAGATACTGGACCCCATATTTTTTGTGTAATATCTCTGCAATGCTATTGTTTACTGTCATTCCAATGGGCGATATTCGCACAAAGATTTGTTCAAGCAAATGCCATATCATATGGCGCCATGCGGTTCTCTGGACAGATGCAGTTCCTGTTATGTATTCGTGGGCATCATATATTAAAAACTTTTGCTTTAGCATAGATACTAAACGGGCAGAAGGCGAAGCGTCTAAGTCGCAAGCAATAACAAGTTTAAAGCGCAATGTTAGTAAAACTAAAAGGCTCTTAATGAAAAATTTGAAAAAACTTTTGAAGCCTTCCTTTGGGAGTTGTAAATTAATTATCCTGAAATTAAATAGTCGTTTTTCTTGTGCTTGCGAGCATATTAATAGCCCTGTTTTACCCTCTTCACTCAGAGCCCTGCATAGACGCCTAACGCGATTATCATATGTAATATCACTATTTGCAACAATAACAATTTCCCATCTTTTACCTTTCTCTTTTGGGTAGTGTGTCACTTTGCAGGAAGGGTTTTGATTTTTCTAAATTAGACAAATATTTACAAAGTATTGCGTTGAATATAAAAACATTTTATTTGTTTTCAATAACACATTACTGTTTGAGTAATACGGTAAACTACAAGTAGCTCAGTCTTTGAGGGACATGAAGCACTGTGGAACTTGTCGTTTTATGAGTAATATATTTAGTCGCCTATTAATGATGGAATTTAAGGCAATAGCTTAGGTCCCGATTTATCGGAATAGTGTAACTTTGCCATAAAAAAGATACATATGAGATTCAATGTTGCAGCCAATGATCTTTTAGATGTCTGTAAGGAAGTGAAGCGAGTAATATCTGAAAACACAGTCCTACCTGTATTAAGATGCTTCTTATTTGAATTGAATAACGGAGAACTGCAAGTTATAGGGAATAATATTGAAAGTGGAATAAAGGCGAAAGTTAGCGTTGACGGAACAGGAACAGGGAAGGCTGCTATTCCTGCTAAAATGTTCCTTG
>WFXT01000239.1 GCA_015490475.1 Bacteroidota bacterium | reverse complement strand
ATTCATTACACTTTTAAACCATATGTTGGCATAGGAGTTGGAGGATATTTGAATATTGTTGGACCGGTTTATCTTTCAGGTGCTCTATATATCCAAAGTAGGTCGGTAGAGCAGGGGGCAGAGCCCTTGTTCCCGAGGTTTTTCGGTGGTCTGGCTATACGTGTAAAATGAGCATAGAAGTTCATAAGTTTGGAGGTTCACTGTTAAAAGATTCTGCAAGTATTAAGCAGATATGTAATGTTATTGCCAATTTGAGAAGACCAGCGATAGTAGTAGTTTCTGCCTTGTTTGATGTAACAAATATGCTTGAAAAGGCATATTCCCTGTTTCGTACAGGTAACATAGAGGAAGCTAACAAGGTTCTTGAGAGTGTTTTGTATAGGCATATTTCAATTGCCAGTGAGCTTAATATCCCAACAAGTAAAATATACGAGATTATTGAACATGTCAAAACCTTGAAAAGTCCTACTTATGCAGAAGTTGTGTCAATAGGAGAAAAACTGTCATCTTACGTGATAAGCGAGTTTATGAAAGCTGAAGGAATTAAGAAAATTAAGTATGTTCCAGCACAATCTTTTATGATAACCTCTTCACATCAATACGGCTCAGTTCCGATATTAGAACAAATTGCCCGAAAAATGCCAAGACCAGCCGAAGATGAGGTAATTATTACAGAAGGGTTTATTGGTATTGACTCTGAAGGTAGGAGTACAACCTTAGGCAGGGAAGGGTCTGATTACACAGCAACTATCATTGCTTCACTGGTGGGTAGTCACGCAGTGACTTTATGGAAAAATGTCAGTGGCATATATAATGCCGACCCTGTTGAATTCAAGGGTGCTCGTATATTTGAAAACATACATGTTAGTGAAGCAATAGAAATGACTTTTTTCGGTGCCAGAGTCCTGCATCCACGGACATTCACCCCACTGGAAGGCAAAAATGCAAAACTTGTTATTAGGTCCCCGTTTTCAGATCGTTTTACTACAGTGAGTGAACATCCCACGACACCGTCCATACCTGTGTTTATTCTTCACAAAAAGGTTAGATTAATAACTTGCTATTTGAAACATCCTGACCTAATGGATGCCAATGATTATGCGAGAATATATCAACTCAGTGCAAGATATAGAGTTCCGATAAAACTGTTGCAGAAGGGAGCAAGAAGCCTGTCTATAGTAGTGCCAGAAAATATTCCTTCCCTTGCAGAGTTTATGGATGAACTTGATAACTGCTATAACATTAGGTTTAACGACAATTTGTTTCTGTTAACTGTCAGGCATTTGAAACATAATATTAGTGAATTTTTAAGCGGTGATGTAATTTTGTCTGAAATAACAAGACAAACACAACATTATTTACTGACAGAGTGGCAACCCATTGACATTTCGGCTTTTTCATAAGGCATATTTGTCGTATATTTAAAAGTGGCAACCTTATTGCAATAGTAAAGGACAAAAAAGAACGCTATGGACATAAAAAAATTCACAATCAAAGCACAGGAGGCTATACAAAAGGCACAGGAATTAGCTGTTGCTAACAAGAACCAGCAGATTGATACTGCCCATCTTGCTCTTGGTCTTATCAATTCAGACCAGGATGTTACGCCACATTTATTGAACAGATTGAATGTTGATGTTGCCCGATTAAAAGAAGAATTGCAAAAAGTTATAGATACATATCCCAAGACAGATCAAGAGCATGGTCAGTATTTGAGTAGGGAGGCTCATAATGTTTTGCAGAAGGCTCTTGAGCTTGCTCAGCAAATGAAAGATGAATATGTTACCATTGAATTGTTATGGTTGGCTTTAGCTCTAGCAGCAGACAGAGTGGGAGAATTGCTTCGTCAATATGGAGTGACTGAAAAGGGTCTGAGAATGGCTATTCAGGATATAAGGCAGGGACGCAAGGCAACAACACCAACAGCAGAAAGCAGGTATCAAGCATTGGAGAAGTTTGCACGTAACTTAAATGAACTGGCACGAAAGGGCAAGCTGGACCCAGTTATTGGACGAGACGAAGAGATTCGCCGTGTTATGCATATACTCTCAAGGAGAACTAAAAACAATCCTGTTTTAGTAGGCGACCCTGGAGTTGGTAAAACAGCCATCGTTGAAGGTATAGCTCAGCGAATAGTGAGAGGAGATGTTCCGGAAGCCTTGAAAGATAAGGTCATTTATGCTCTTGATATGGCTGCCTTAATGGCAGGTGCTAAATACCGTGGAGAATTTGAGGAAAGGCTAAAAGCAGTTGTGGAAGAAGCAGAAAAATCGGAAGGAAGGGCTATTCTCTTTATTGACGAGATTCACACTCTTGTTGGAGCAGGAGCCAGTGAGGGGTCCTTAGATGCAGCAAATATATTGAAACCAGCCCTTGCCCGTGGTGATGTCCGTGTTATAGGTGCTACTACTCTGGACGAATATCAGAAATATATTGAGAAGGATAGAGCTCTTGAAAGGCGGTTCCAGAAGGTTATTATTGATGAGCCAACGCCAGAAGCAGCAATCGCTATTTTACGAGGACTAAAACCACGATTAGAGTCTTATCATAAAGTCAGAATTAAGGACGATGCTATTATCGCTGCTGTTGAACTGTCTGTGAGATACTTAACTGATAGGAAACTGCCAGACAAAGCAATTGACCTGATTGACGAAGCAGCTGCAAAACTCAGGCTTGAAATAGATTCAATGCCAGAAGTCATTGATCAATTACAACGCAAAATAAGGCAACTGGAGATTGAGCGGGAGGCTGTCAAATTGGAAAAAGACAAGACTAAAGAGGAGCTTATTAGTAAGCAAATAGCAGAATTGAAAGAAGAACTTGATAAGCTGATGGCTCAATGGAAGGAGGAAAAGTCTTTGCTTGACGAATTGAATGCTTTGAGGAAAGAACTGGAAAGGCTTCAACTTGAAGAAGAAGAAGCTCAACGAGCAGGCGACTATACTAAGGCTGCAGAAATTAGATATGGTAGGATTCCTGAAGTGGAACGCAAAATTAAAGAGATTGAAAACAAACTTGATGAACTGGCAAGAGAAGGAAAACGCTTGCTCAAAGAGGAAGTGGATGCGGAAGATATAGCAGAGGTGATTTCTAAGTGGACAGGTATTCCTGTTAGCAAACTGATGCGATCTGAACGTGAAAAACTTCTGCATTTAGAAGACGAAATCCATAAACGTATTGTTGATCAGGAGGAAGCGGTGCATGCTGTTGCCGAAGTTATCAGGAGGAGCAGGGCAGGGCTTTCTGACCCTAAGCGTCCACTGGGCTCGTTTATATTCCTTGGACCCACTGGAGTTGGTAAGACAGAGCTGGCAAAAGCATTGGCAGAGGTTCTCTTTAATGATGAGAATGCTATGATACGAATTGATATGAGTGAATATCAAGAGAGGCATTCAGTATCAAGATTGATAGGTGCACCACCAGGATATGTTGGTTATGAAGAAGGTGGACAGTTAACCGAAGCAGTGCGTCGGAAACCTTATTCTGTTATTCTTCTTGATGAAATAGAGAAGGCACATCCAGACGTGTTTAATATCCTATTGCAAGTTCTGGAGGATGGTCGTCTCACGGATAATAAGGGTAGGGTGGCTAACTTCAGGAATACAATAATCATAATGACAAGTAATCTGGGTTCTGATATAATCCAGCAAAATTTGAGCAATGTTTCTGAAGACGAACTGCAAGTTGTTATGGAACGTACTAAGGAGCTAATTTTCAACAATATACTTAAACGCCACTTCAGACCTGAATTTCTTAATCGGGTTGATGAAATCATTGTGTTTAAACCACTGACCAAGAAAGAAATCATTCAGATTGCTAAACTGCTGATCAACTATTACAACAAGTTGCTTAAAGATAGGGAAATGGAAATTATTCTAACCGATGAAGCGGCAGAATGGCTTGCTGACCACGGAGGTTTCGAACCAGAGTTTGGTGCACGACCCCTTAGAAGGGTTATTCAACGAGAAGTTATTGATAAGATTTCCAGAATGATCCTTGCAGACGAAATAAAACCGGGTTCAAGAATTGTGGTGAAGGTCTCTGAGGACAGTAAACGACTGGAATTTGAAGCACAACCCATTAAAAAAGAAGAGGTTGTTCAGGAGGCATAGGAGTCTTAATGTTTTGGAAAAGGTGAGTGAGTCATTAGGGGCAGGACATTGTCCTGTCCCTTTTTGCTTTTAGTAAATAACCATTTAAATTTGCAAAACTATGACGGAGAAAAAGTTTAATGAGCCAATAATACCAGCACCTGGAAATGAAGATTTCTTTATCAGTGCAGAAATACCCGAGGAACTGCCTTTATTGCCTTTGCGAGACACTGTTTTGTTCCCTTCGGTTATAATGCCTATTGCTGTTGGGAGACCGAAATCGGTTGCAGCAATCAAAAAGGCATTTGAAGAACAAACCTTTATTGGTGTTGTCACTCAGATTAAACCAGATATAGAGGAACCAGAACTAGATGATTTATTCCGTGTTGGTACAGCAGCACGAATTATAAAACTTATCCAAACAGGAAAGGATGAATATAATGCAATTATTCAGGGGGTAAGACGGTTTAGGCTTGAAGATATAGTCCAGAAAGAACCATACTTAAAGGGAAAAATTACAATTCTTAATGACGTTTATGACCACACAAATCCTGAGCTCACAGCTAGAATGCTTGTTATTAAAGATAACATTAAAGAATTGCTTGAATTATTACCACCCAAGCTCTCTGAGGCATTGTCAACTTTCATTGACAACATAGATAGTCCCTTCTTGCTTATAAATATGATTGCATCTCATCTGGATATACCGCTTCAAGAGAAGATAAGAATCCTTTCTGAGGATGATTATGTTAAAAAGGCAGATTTACTTGTTCAGCAATTGGTTGCTCAAAAGCAAGTATTGAAGATTAAGCAGGAAATTCAAGAAAAGGTTAGTTCTGAACTTGAGAAGCAACAAAGGCAATTTGTTCTTCAGCAACAACTAAAGTCCATCCAGGAGGAATTGGGGATGGAAGCTGGGGACCCTGAGATTCAGCGACTGAAAGAAAAAGCAGAGAAGAAAAAACTTCCAGAACATGTGAAAAAGGCATTTGAAAGGGAATTGCAACGTTTAAAGCGCATGCATCCAGCAATGCCTGAATATTCTGTAATTCTGAGTTATCTTGAATTATTGCTTGACCTTCCATGGAACGAGTTTAGTGAAGATAACTATGACCTTGAAAGAGCCAGAAAAATTCTTGACAGAGACCACTATGACTTGAACAAAGTGAAAAGAAGAATATTAGAGCATCTTGCAGTCTTGAAGTTGAAAAGGGATATGAAAGCACCCATATTGTTGTTTGTGGGACCGCCCGGTGTTGGTAAAACGTCGCTTGGAAAAAGTATTGCCGAAGCATTGGGACGCAAGTTTGTAAGAATGTCTTTAGGAGGTTTACATGATGAAGCGGAGATTCGTGGTCACAGAAGAACATACATTGGCGCAATGCCGGGTAGAATTATACAATTAATAAGAAAAGCTGGTACTGCCAACCCTGTATTTATGCTTGATGAAATAGACAAAATAGGAAGGGACTTTAGGGGTGACCCGGCTGCCGCTCTGCTTGAAGTCCTTGATCCAGAGCAAAATAGTCATTTCTATGACAATTACTTGGAACTTGAGTTTGACCTATCAAGAGTGTTATTTATTGCTACTGCAAACACTACTGCAACTATTCACCCAGCCCTACTGGACAGAATGGAAGTCATATACATTGGAGGCTATTCCACAGAGCAAAAAATAGAAATAGCCAAAAAACACTTGTTGCCCAAGATTATTAAAGAGCATGGCTTGGAACCTTCTATGATAAGAATTGCCACACCCACATTGAGATATATTATTGAACGATACACGAGAGAGAGTGGAGTCAGAAATCTGGAAAAACAATTAGCAGCGATAGTAAGACATAGAGCAGCACAGGTGGCACGAGGTGAAGAATTCAAACCCACTATTACTAAAGCAGATGTGAGAAAGATCCTTGGTCCAGAGAAATTTGAAATGAGCCTTGCCGAGCAAATACAGACACCGGGAGTTTCTGTTGGTCTGGCATGGACACCGTTCGGAGGGGACATACTTTTTGTGGAAGTGGCTTTATATCCAGGGCGAGGAAAGTTGACTCTTACAGGTAGTCTTGGTGATGTTATGAGAGAGTCAGCCACGACAGCCCTTTCATGGTTGCGTTCCCACTCTAAGGAATTTGGTGTAGAACCAGAAGTCTTCCAATATTGGGATGTTCATTTGCATGTTCCAGAAGGTGCTATCCCTAAGGATGGACCATCTGCTGGAGTGGCTATCCTGACAGCACTAACCAGTGCATTCACTCAACGTTTAGTTAAGCATCATTTTGCTATGACTGGTGAGATAACTTTAAGAGGAAAAGTTCTACCTGTGGGGGGAATCAGGGAGAAATTGCTTGCTGCCAGAAGAGCTGGAATTACTGATGTCATTTTGCCTGCCCAGAATAAGAAAGACCTTGAAGAATTGGATGAAGAGGAAAAGAAAGCAATCAAAGAATTGAAATTGCACTTTGTTGATAATATGAACGAGGTGCTTAAGATCGCTCTGGAAAAACAACCCGTTAAAAGAGCATTAGATTTAACCGAGCCGATTAGGAAAATGAAGGAAGAACAAAGGTTTTTCTGGATGCCGCCAGGTCCTTCAAATTAGTATTTATGAATTGATACTGTCTTAACTTTGGCTATGTATGAAGTTTAGGGTTGGTATTTTTTTTGGTGGGGCATCTCGTGAGCGGGAAATATCATTTAGTGGGGGAAGAACAGTGTTTGATAACTTGAACAGGGAGCTTTTTGAACCCATACCGATATTTGTGGATAGCCTTGGTAATCTAATCCTTTTGAAATGGAAGTATTTATACAAAGGCACAATAAGAGATTTTTATCCTGTTCCTGAATTACTTTCTGAAGAACAGAAGTTCTATCAAATCTATGTTGAGAGCCTTGAAGACAATGAACCTATTGAAAAGCACATTGAACGAATCGGTAGAAGGATTAGTTATGACGAGTTGCCTGAACTTATAGATTTTGCGTATTTGGTATTACATGGACCTTTTGGAGAGGATGGGACTTTGCAGGGTATGTTAGAGTTTATGGGAATTCCATATAGTAATTCAGGGATTTTTCCTTCTTCCCTTGCTGTTGACAAAACAAAGGTTAAAACACAGTTTAGTTACGCAGGACTTACTGTTGGAGATAGCATAATTGTATCACGTGAGGACTGGATATCAAAAAGCGATGATATTATTCGTGAAAAGGTAGTTAAGTTTTTTGATGCATACCAAAGGATCGTTGTTAAGCCTGCCAATCAAGGGTCCAGTATTGGGGTTTCTTTTGTGGAGAAAATTGACTTGCTTAAAGAGGCAGTTGATAAGGCATTTTTTTTGAAACGCCTTAATTTCTCTCAGTGGCGGGAATGGTCGGAGAGCGACAAAAGACAATTTATTAGAAGTTTGGTTGACCCACGATATTCTATAGGGTTTCCGGTGGTTATTTATGATTCTTCAGGTCAAACTATTTCTGGAATTATAAAGAGTCCCGTTCAGCTTAGAAAGTTTTTAGATTCCAATGAGAATTTTCCAGAGACCATAATT
>WFXT01000238.1 GCA_015490475.1 Bacteroidota bacterium | reverse complement strand
GATGTATAGTGATGGGCACGGGAGACATTACTTGTTTCAGAAAGCAGGAGGCTCTTGTTATCCACCCACTATTGATACTGTAATGAATATGGAACATTATGTTTATCAAGAAGGAAAAAAGGTGTTTCAATATGCCGTTAAAAACATGGCTGCGGTTGTCAAGGAGGTGATGGAAGCCAATTCCCTTCAAGCCCAAGACATTGCTTACTTAATTCCGCATCAGGCAAATTACAGAATTATTCAAGCAGTGGCAGAGATGATGAATATACCACTGGACAAAGTGGCTATCAATATTGAGAAATATGGAAATACAACAAATGCTACAATTCCTTTGTGCTTGTATGAATGGCATGACAAGTTTGAGAAGGGCGATAACATAATTCTTACTACCTTTGGTGGAGGATTTACTTGGGGAGCAATTTACATAAAATGGGTGTGACCCCTGAAAAAGTGTAAAACATAAAATAGAGCACCTATGCCAACAACTAATGACCTCTACAACGGAATGGTAATAGAGTTCAAGAATGATCTGTATCAGGTGCTTGAATTTCAGCATGTTAAACCTGGTAAAGGACAGGCATTCGTTAGAACTAAGCTTAAGAACCTATCCACAGGGGCGGTGATAGAACACACGTTCCCTGCTGGTGTGGAAGTTACACCTGCTCGCGTTGAGCGACGCAAAGCTCAATATTCCTATAAGGACGACATGGGTTATCACTTCTTTGATACAGAAACTTTTGAGGAATACATAATTCCAGAGGAACAAATTAGCGGAAAAGAATTCCTTAAGGAGGACATGGAGGTGGATGTTTTATACCATGATGAGAAAGGAGCCCCTATTGGTATTGAATTGCCACCCTTTGTGATTCTTGAAGTGACTTACACTGAACCGGGCATTAAGGGTGACACAGCTACTAATGCTACCAAACCCGCTAAATTGGAGACAGGGATAGAAATACAGGTTCCTCTGTTTGTTGAAGTTGGAGACAAGGTGAAAGTGGACACAAGAACAAAGCGGTATGTAGAACGAATCAGAGAAAAGAAAAAATAACACCTTAAATTTGTATTGCTATGGACTACAGAGAAATTGAGCACTTGCTGAGGGTCATTAAAGAATTGGGAATTAATGAGGTGATTATTGAAGACAAAGACTTTAAGTTAGAAGTTAGAGGAGTGGGTCAGCCCATCGCTACTACTTCTTCTGTCGTTTCTTCTCAACCCGTTGCTCAGCCCCAACCATCTGAAACACAGGTCAGGGAATCAGCGCCGACACAACAGCCTGCACCAGCTCAACCACAAACCACTTCCCTTGACCCTGAAACAGCGGAGCAACAAGGGCTATATGTTGTTCGGGCACCGATGGTCGGCACTTTTTATAGAAGACCATCACCAGATAAACCACCCTTTGTTGAAGAAGGCTCTATTGTAAAAGAGGGAGACACTCTATGCCTTATTGAAGCGATGAAAATTTTCAATGAGATTGAAGCGGAAAAAGGTGGAAAAGTTCTTAAGATACTTGTTGAAGACGGCTCGCCAGTGGAATATGGACAACCATTATTCATCATTGACCCCTCTGTTAAGGCATAAATAGTAAATGCATGTTTAAGAAGATTCTTATCGCCAATAGGGGTGAGATTGCCCTACGTATTATTCGTTCCTGCAAAGAAATGGGAATAAAGACAGTTGCAGTTTATTCAGAGGCAGATAAAGATAGTCTGCATGTATGGTTTGCCGATGAAGCAGTATGCATAGGTCCGCCCCCCGCTAAAGAGTCGTATTTGAATATGAAGCGAATCCTAGCAGCAGCCGAAATAACGGGGGCAGATGCTATACATCCAGGGTATGGCTTTTTGTCCGAAAATGCTCAATTTGCAGAACTATGTGAGCGTTCTGGATTTAAGTTCATAGGTCCATCGCCCGAGCATATTAGAGCTATGGGGGACAAGATGAGTGCGAAGAAACTGGCAAAAAAAGCAGGAGTTCCCTTAGTTCCTGGGTCCGATGATGTTGTTAAGACCATTGATGACGCTAAGAAAATTGCAAAGGAAATTGGTTATCCCATTTTGCTGAAAGCTTCCGCTGGAGGAGGGGGCAGAGGAATGCGAATTGTTCGTAGCGAGCAGGAGTTACCAAAGGCTTTTGAACAGGCTTATCAGGAGGCGGAAGCCGCCTTTGGAAGAGGAGACCTGTATATTGAGAAATTTATAGAAGAGCCAAGGCACATTGAGATTCAAATCGTAGGCGATAGATATGGCACAGTTTTGCATCTTTCTGAACGAGAATGTTCTGTTCAGCGAAGACACCAAAAATTGATTGAAGAATCGCCTTCACCCTTCATGACGCCTGAACTTAGAGAACGAATGGGTGAGGCTGCCGTTCGCCTCGCAGAGCTTATAAAATATGAAAGCCTTGGAACAGTAGAATTCCTTGTTGACAAAGACAGAAATTTTTACTTCATTGAAATGAACACCCGTATTCAAGTGGAGCATCCTGTTACGGAAGAAGTTATTTTCTACGACCTTGTAAAAGAGCAAATCAAGATAGCAGCAGGAGTTGCAATATCAGGGAAGTACTATTATCCACAAAGACATGCTATTGAAGTTAGGATTAATGCCGAAGACCCCTTTAATAATTTTATGCCAAGTCCCGGAACAATAACTGCATTACACCTTCCGGGAGGACACGGCGTTAGAATTGAAACACACATTTATTCAGGATATAAAATCCCACCTCACTATGACTCTATGATTGCAAAAGTTATTGCCACTGCCAGAACCAGAAAGGAAGCCATCGCTATTATGGAACGAGCACTGGATGAATTCTATATTGAGGGAATCAAAACGACAATTCCCCTTCATAAGAAAATTTTGAAAGACGAAAGATTCAGAAAAGGCAATTACAATATTAAGTTCTTAGAAAATTTTGATTTGACACCGCAAGAAGAGTAATAATAAGACCAATTAAGGGAATCACTTAATGTATTCTTCTATATGTTCAGGTGTTACTTTGTCCCCTTCTACTAAAATGAGAAGCCTTTCCACTGCGTTTTTAAGTTCCCTTATATTGCCATACCATGGCAACTCTTGAAGAGCTTTAATTGTTTCAGGAAGGAATTCTTTTTTAGGCATACCTTCGCTGTGCAATTGTTCAACAAAGTATTCCACTAATGGTGGAATGTCTTCGGGTCTTTCCCTTAAAGGAGGAATGTGTATTTCAACGACGTTTATTCTGTGATACAGGTCAAGTCTGAAATTGCCTTTGTCTATTTCTTTTTTCAGGTCTTTATTGGTTGCAGAGATGACCCTAACATCAACGGGAATTTTCTTTTCTCCACCAACGCGAATTATGGCTTTTTCCTCAAGGGCACGCAATAACTTCACTTGAGCAGACGGAGGCATCTCACCGATTTCATCTAAGAAAAGAGTTCCACCATGTGCCCGTTCAAAACTTCCAATGTGTTGCCTCACAGCTGAAGTAAATGCTCCCTTTTCATGTCCAAACAATTCACTTTCTATTAATTCCGATGGCAAAGCACCACAGTTAATACTAACAAAAGGTCCGTCTGCCCTTTTACTTTTCATATGAATATGTCTGGCTACCACTTCTTTTCCAACACCACTTTCCCCTGTGATTAATACTCTTGCATCTGTTGGAGCCACTTTCTCAATGAGTTCTCTTATCCTTTCCATAGCTTTGGATACACCAATGAGAGGCGGAGCGTCAACAGTCTTTCGCTTTAACTTTTTTACTTCATTTTTTAAATGCTTGTTTTCTAAAGCATTTCTAAGAGTTATTAATAGTTTGTTTAAGTCAGGTGGTTTACTTAAATAATCAAAGGCCCCTCGCTTCGCCGCTTCAAAAGCGATTTCTTCGTTGCCGTGACCTGTAAGCATAATAACAGGAACCTCTGGGTGGATTTTTTGTATCTCTTCAAGGGCTTCTAAGCCAGATATTTTGGGCATTTTAATATCAAGAAATATGACATCTGGCTTATATTTCTTCAACCATCGTAGTGCATCTTGAGCTGAGGGTTGCCCAATTACTTTATGACCCTCTTCTTCAAAAATCTGTGCTAATGCCTCCCTTATCATTTCTTCATCGTCAACTACGAGAATTAGTGCCATCTTTCTTGATTTTATTTAAGGCCCTTCTTACGCTTCCCTCTTGTAATAAATATTTTTCGGCTTCTTGAGGACTAATACCTGTCCACTCAACAAGTAGATTCACCCCTCTTTTAAATAACTTTTTGTTTACTATTTGCATATCAATCATCCTATTATCCAAAATTCGTCCCAGTTTTACCATTGCAGTAGTGCTTATCATATTGAGAACTAATTTTTGAGCGGTGCCTGCTTTCATTCTCGTGCTTCCTGCAATAACTTCCGGACCTACAATGACTTCCACTGGATACTTGCTATATCTCGCTAACGGTGTATCTGGATTGCAGGTGATACAACCTGTCTCTATGCCATTTAAAAAAGCCTTTTCCACTGCCCCTACTGTAAATGGTGTGGTTCCAGACGCTGAAATGCCGATTACTAAGTCTTTGCTATTAATGTCATACTTTAGCAGTTCTTTCCATCCTGCTTCAGGGTCGTCTTCTGCGTATTCAACAGGACGCCTTAATGCTTCGTCTCCCCCTGCTATGATGCCAATCACTATCCCCTCTGGTATGCCAAAAGTGGGTATTAACTCTGCGGCATCCAGAACCCCAAGCCTGCCACTAGTTCCCGTTCCTACATAAAAAACACGCCCCCCTTGTTCCAAATGTCTTATATAGGCTTCTGTAAGTTTTTCTATTTGCTCAAGCGACTCTCTTACTTTGAGTGGTACAAAAGAATCTTCCTTGTTAATGATTTCAAGAACTTCTCTAATGCTACGCTGTTCAAGATTACGATATTGAGAAGGTTGCTCTGTAATCTTCATAATTACTTCTTGGCTCTAAATTATTAAAGAATCAGCTATTTTTTGCCCCAGTGGAATTCAGCCAGACCTTCCAGTGGGTTGACTACTATTTCACCTGATTTGAGTTCTTCCTCTTCCAGTGCTTGTTTCCATATATCTTGAAAGTGATAAACCACAGAGCCAGAAGCATGAATTAAGTCATCCTTACCCACTTTACTGATCAACGGTTTCAAATGCTTATGTATTAGAGCTTTAAAGCGTGATTTTACCAATTGTTGACACCATGGATTATCAATGTGTTCACTTACAAAGAGAGTTTGTTGGGCTAAGAAGCGGGCAGGTCTTTTGTCTTGATAGATTTTAAAAATTATTTCTGCTTCGTTCATTCCAATGAAATCTTCAAGCTTTGAGGCAAGTTCCTCCGGTAAGTCGCCATCCAACCATGAAGCAATTAAGTGTCGTCCAATGTCTGCTCCACTACCTTCATCATTGAGAATATAGCCCAAGCCGCCGTGTCTGGCAACAATCTCTTTGCCATTATAATAACAAGTATTACTGCCTGTTCCTATAATTACTACGTATCCTGAATTTTCTTTCAAAATGCCACGTGCAGCACCCAGGATATCGTGATGAACAATTATCCGTGCCCTCGGAAAAACCTTTTGTAATATCCTGTCCATTAATAAGCACCGTTGCTCGGTGGAGCAACCTGCTCCATAAAATATGACTTCTTCCACTTCATAATCCTTAATAAAAGGAGCATTTATTTCCAGCTCATTTTTTATCAAATTAACAGCCTCTTCTTCTGTATAGAAATAAGGATTTATGCCCTCTGTTTCTACAAGTTGAGTCTTTCCTCGTTTTCGTCTAATTAGCCACCGTGCTCGTGTAGCCCCAGAATCAACAATTATCCTAATCATACTCACAAAAGTATAAAGCTTTTGCCTAATAAATCCATGATAAGGGACCATAAGGTTTGTGGCACATTAATTATTATTGCGTATATTTGCTAATTGAAGGAGAAAATAGGCACAGATGCGCAAGTGGTTGTTAATTCTGACAAGTGTTGTGGTTAGTGCCCAAGACGTTCACTATTCACAATACTTTATGCCTAATCTGTGGATAAATCCAGCAATGACTGGATTTATGCCCAGTACATTCAGAGCAGTGTTTGCATATCGTAATCAGTGGCGTTCAATAACACCATATCCATATAAAACATTTTACGGTTCTTTTGATATGCCTTTATTACAGGAGGTTCTGTTCCCCGATTATTTAGGAGTGGGTATAATGGTGCTGGAAGACCGGGCTGGGCACTCTCAATTAGGAACAACAGAAGGACTCGTTAGTGTGGCATACCACAGGTCGTTTAGTTCAAATGAAGAGGCACCAATTTACGTGGGCGTGGGCCTTCAATTAGGATATGGCGTCCGATCGTTTGAAACTGACAAACTTATATTTGGCTCACAATTTACAATATTTGGTCCTGACCCAACAGTGCCCTCAGGTGAATATTTTGTGAACACATCTAATGGATTTATTGACTTGAATACAGGTATCTGGGGTTTCTTTGCCTTTAATCCGCATACTTCGTTATTCGTGGGAGGCAGTGTGTATCATTTGAATAACCCACAAACACAGTTCTATGAGCCTATTCCAATGTATCCAAGACTTACATCCTATGTTGGATTTATTACCGACATAGGTACACGCTCATCATTGATTCTGACATTTTTGCATCTAAGGCAACATGAATATACTGAGTACACTGCTGGTGCTGGATGGGTTTATTATCCATGGCCCAAAGGATATGGCTCTGGATTTAGAGGAAGGGATAAATCAATAACTCTGGGAATGTGGTATCGTATTGGTGATGCTATTTTCCCTGCATTTCGCTATGACTCACAGTCGTGGGGCTTTGGTATAAGCTATGACATTACTTTATCTTCATTACGTGTGGCTAACTTGATGCGAGGCGGTGTAGAGGTATTCGTTGCTTTCTATGGCTTTAAGTTCAAAAAGCGACTTAAGAACAGGCAAATATATTGCCCCAAAATCGCAGGATAAAGAAATGATAAAAACCCCAGAGCTATTGACTTCTGCATAATTTGATATATGAAAGTGTTATAGCTGTTGCAACGGCAACATTTAAAGAATCAATATTGTCTGAGAAGCGGGGGATACTTATTAAACTATGGCAAATACGAAGGGCTTCTCTGGAAATGCCGTGACTTTCATTTCCTGCTATAATAATACCCTTAGCAGGTAGTTTTAACTCATTTATGGGGTTTCCTCTGGTTGATGTGCAGAATATTGAAAAATCGGGATAGGTTTTGTGTAATTCTAAAATTGGGAGAGGAAAGAACTTAACAAATCCTATTGAACCCATAGAAGCCTGAACTACTTTGGGATTATATACATCAACGCAGTCGGGAGACCCGAATAGGTACGGAATATTGAACCAATGACATAGCCTTATTATTGTTCCCATGTTACCAGGGTCGCGAACACTGTCCAGATAGATGTACCAATTGTCTGGTAATTGCTTTGGAAGAGGCACTTCCGGAATTTGGGCTATTGCCAGGACTTGATTCGGGGTGGTGAGGGAGGATATTCTTTTTAAGTCCTTTTCTGATACAACCTTTACTGGGATTTTGGAATTGTGTAAAAAAGATTCTTTCCACGTTTCCGTGGCGTAGATTCTCTCTATTTTTACGTTAGAATGAAGCAAAGAGGAAATAACTTTGGGAGTTTCTGCAACAAACTTCTTTTCAGCTTTTCTAAATCGGGAACTGGTTTGCAATTTTTTAATATAAGCTATTTCCTTCTTGGTAAGCATAGTTTTCTGGTTGTAAGCTTTTGGTGGTTGTTAACTTTATTAACGCAATCTTGTGGAGTCCCACGTTCCCTATCTTCTGATAAACCATTGTTATATGATGTTAAGATAGAGGGTGCATCTTCAGCATTGAAGCAGGATTTATATTCACTCGCTAAGCCATTGCCAAACACAAAATTTCTTGGGGTCTTTCCCTTGAGACTTGCGATATGGACTCTGTTTAAAGAAAAAGAAGGTAAATTTTACAGGTGGTTGGTTAGGCGAATGGGAGAAGAACCAGTATGGTTAGATACGACCATGATGGCCCGGTCAGCATGGCGAATGAAAAGATACTTATTTCGCAAAGGATACATGCTTGCAGATGTTTCTACTAGAATAGACATTAAAGAAAGAAAGGGAATTTCTCTGGCACTGGTTACTTATCATGTAAATATGGGACCTCAATTTATTATAACAAAGTTCATCCCCCCTCGAAAAGGAAAATTATTCAGGCTCTTTCTAAAACACCTTATGGGACATCCTGCCAAGGTAAGGCGTCCCTTTTCCTATGAATTGCTGGAACAAGATAGGCAGTGGTGGACAACCACGTTGCGAAACGAGGCTTACGTGTTTTTCAATCCTTCCCTCATATATTATGAGATTGATACCAATAACAAAGAACATTCAGTTGACATATACATGCATGTCAAAGAAGACTCCGTAGCCTTGAGACAATACAGCTTGAGGAATATTTATGTTATACCTGATAATTCGTCCTGTCTTGTTGGAAAGGGGGCTGATACTATTTCTTTTGTGGATTCGTCACGCAGTATATATGTAATCACCCGCACGCCTTCATTAATGAGATGGAAAGTTCTCATTAATAAAATACCATATAAGAAAGGTGTCATGTACGATTATGAACGGTTAGAGCGATTAATGAACAATGGCTTGCTTTCTCTTGCACAATTCAGATATGCTAATGTTACTCTTCGTCGGGTGGATACTACTGTTGTTGATATGTATGTTTGCCTTGATAGGTCGCCACAACGCTCACTAATAGCAGACTTAGAAGCCAATACAGGAACTGCAACTATAGCAGGTTTTGCCTCTTCTCTGACATATACTAATAGAAATCTTTTCAAAGGTTCCGAAGAACTCAATCTGATAGGGAGAGTTAGTATGGAATTGCAGGTATTGGGTCAAAACAGGATTTTCAGATTGTGGTCTGTTACAACAAGTGCCCGATTATCTTTTCCTACACTTGTCGCTCCGTTTGTCAAAACCTCACTTCTGACCGCAACAACGCAACTGCAGGGGGACCTGTCTTATGAACAAAGACCGGAATTAACATTTGGACAGGCTCAGTCTGCATTTTTGTATAAATGGCGTGAGCGTGAGGACTACATCTATAAGAAGCTGCCTTTAAAAGAACATTCGTTTTCACCGATGTCTGTCTATTGGTTGAGAGTGTTTTCAATATCAGACCTTTATTATGAAACTGTTATGAACAATCCCAGACTTAGAAAAAGCCTTCAAGACCAGCTTATTTTTGGGGGTAGTTATCGCTTTCTTATTGATGAATTCTACAAAGGGTGGAGCAGATACTGGTTCTTGACGATAGACCTTGATTTTGCAGGCAACTCGTTATACTTGCTTAACAAATATTTGAAAGTTGATTATGGTAACTTGCCCATATCTCAATATGTAAAGGTCTCTGTTGATCTGCGACGATATATAAGATTCTTCTGGCCTCCCAAAACAAACCTTGTCATCCGCGCCATCGGAGGAATAGGTGTCCCTTACGGACTAAGCTCTGTCTTGCCTTATCTTAAGCAGTTCTATGCGGGAGGAGCAGTTAGCATGAGGGGATGGACTGTTCGTTCCTTAGGTCCGGGAGGAACCCCTTACGATGTGTCACCTACAGGCTTGCTTTTCAGCGATAGGACAGGAGATATTTATCTGGAAGGTAACATAGAATATCGTTTAGGCACAGGTAATATGATTGAGGGAGCCTTGTTTGCAGATGCTGGAAATATATGGCTCTTGAAGCCAGACTCAACTTTGCCTTTGGGAGAATTTAATCTGTCCCGATTCTGGAAGGAAATAGCGGTTGCGGGAGGACTTGGCTTAAGAATAAATCTTGTTTATTTCATCTTGAGAATAGACGGTGCATTGAAGATATACGACCCTGCTTTGCCAGAACAAGAAAGATTAGTGGTCCCAAAGTTGTTTGATAGAACGTGGAAGCAACAATTCTATGCAGAACACGGGTATTCTTATCCTTTCTTCAATTTTGTACTTGCCCTCGGTTATCCATTCTGAATCCTAAAGAAATTATTTTGTCTAATTGAGTGAGAGCAGCAATGGCAGCTTCCACTCCTTTGTTGTTGTTTCCGAAGGAGCGTTCAATAGCTTGTTGTTTGTTGTAAACAGTTAAGATTCCGAACCCAATAGGAACAGATGGATATGCAATAGCAATATTTTGTATAGCATTCGCTACGCTATATGATATTACTTTATCGTGATATGTCTCGCCTTGAATGACCACTCCCAGTGTGATAATTAAAGCATGTGTAACTTCGCCATTTTCCTTGTGACTTTGTCTATGAATAAAAGATCTTATTATATGGCTAACCATTTGAGGGATTTCAAAAGTGCCACTTACAGGGATAATATGGATATTTCTTATTCCATAATAATTAAGAATGTTAACGGCTCCTTCGCACATTTTATCAATTATAGTTTTGTGCCAATTACTGTGGACAATATATGCGGCAATTTGCTTGCTGAACAGTCTTACGTTATCAAGCTTTGGCAACGCTGTGTTCCTTTCCTTTGCCATAAGTTCTTATATCTTCTCCCGTTTTAGAGCTGCTTTAACTCGTCCAATATACTTTTCTGCATATATGCCTTCGGGTGTATTGCCATACTCTTCTCTTAGTTTTGTGAAGAAAATAAGAGCATCTTCCAGATTACCAAGCCGTTCATTCATTAAGCCAACCAGTCTGTATAATTCAGGATTAGTTAGGTCATTAGGTGCTTTATTCATTGCTTTTACATACCACTTGAGAGCTTTCTTGTAATCCTCTTTCTCTGCATAGGCATCGCCAATAGCCTTAAGTCTCAAAGTCTCAAAGAATGGGTCATCAAATTTACTATCTTCAAGATATTTTATTGCTTCATCATACATTCCCATCTTGAGATAAGAAATACCTGCATAATAGGAAGCAGTATTTGCAGCGTCTGTGCCACTATATCTATCAATTATTTGTAGAAATCCCGGATATAAACCATCTCCGTTTAGTGCCAGATTTAGCGAATCCATCTGAAAGTATTGTATTGCTCTCCATATTTGCTTCTGAGCCCGTTCATTCATCGGCTTGACATAAAAGTTCCTGTATGCAATGATGCCTATGACTATGGCAAGTATCCCGCCCACAACTATTGCTACTTGTTTAGGATACGTTAATACAAAGGCTTCAATCTTTGTGAATATGTCCTCTCGGTGTTCCATGACCATCTAATTTTATTTAAGGCAAAGTTAATAAGCGTTGTTTAAACCCTTTGGGTGAAATTTGCGTCAAAATGAAAAGATGTCATAATTTTGTAATTAGAAAAAGATAGAACCATGAGGAATATCATAGCGAAAGGAGGTTTTTGTGGAGCAATGATTATTGCTTCCGTTTTAATTGCAAATGCGCAGGGAGGTGGAGGTACAATTCCGAATGCTTCTTTTGAGCAGTACAGCACGGTAAGCGTGCCTGTACCGTCTAATTGGGAACACTCTACGGAGTCATTTAAGATACTTTACTTTGATCAATACACTTACGGGATAAGTCAAGAACAACCTGGTTTCTCTGGTAACTACGGTTTACGGATAGAGGTGCCTAATGATCCAGTTGACACCTTTTTCGGAATGCAAATAGTTACATTACCCACTACCTATACTCCTGCTTCTTTAGAATTTTGGTCATTTTCAGTTAGATACAAGTATTTTCCAAATAATGTAGGGGATACAGCAACGCTCTTAGTACTGGGTTTTGATGATACTTTAGGTTTATCTTCTTTTGGAATAATAGATATTGGAGGAACTGCTGCTAATTACACTTCTGCATCTGCTCCAATATATGTTAATCTTAGCGCTTATGGATATGCAGCTAATGTTAAATACTGGGTGTTTTTGATTAGTCCTGTTAATCCTGGTTGTACTCTTGTTTTGGATAGTATAAGCGTTTTTGATGGAAGTGGTAATTATTATAGTGCGTTTCCACTAAATCCAGACTTTGAGAATTGGTATTACCCAAGTGTTGATACCTTCAAGTATTGGATTGTGGATGCTGCTTTTGAACATATAGCAGCTCCTACTCCGTTTGGATCAGTCATTTCAACAATAAGTGCAACATCTAAGGCTGATGTCGGCGCAGCTCCGTATGGTAATGTAGCGGCTGTTGTAGCACCAGCAGACAGACAGTATATAAGTGATACTCCATATAATGCTCTGTTCCAAGTGTTTGAAGCAAATAGTTTATTTGATTTTGATTTCGCTTATAAATATACTTCACCCAATTCTGGAGATAGTGCTTCGTTTGTTATCCTTTTGTCTGATGCTAATAGCTCAAATGCTGCTTATTTTGGAGTCACATCATTACCGCAAACTGGTAATAACTGGGTGACAGTGAATGTTCCGCTAACTACTTTGTGTGCGGGTTGTCAGATAGATACAGTGTTGATGGCATTTATGCCTCAGCGAGTTTATGTTGATACAACAGGTCAAATTATAGGCTTGCCTGTTGACACTGCTGCTAGGTTATATATTGACATGACTGTTGCAGGATGTGTGGATACAATGCCACAGGCACAGTTTGCTTATAGCACAAATGGGCTGACTATAACAGTTCTTGATTCGTCTCTATATGCAGATTCAATCGTTTGGGACTTTGGTGACGGAACAACTATAGTTGGGGGTGATTCAGTGTCTTATACTTATAACAATGATGGAACGTATCAAGTTTGCCAGTATGCATTTAATACATGTCAGCAAGTGGATACTATGTGCACAAGTGTCTCTGTAACTCCCGTTTCTGCAGAAAAACCAGATGTCTCTGAACAATTTACGTTGGTTACTAAGGGAGGCAGTGAGTTTGAGATAATTTCTAATGCTGCTATACAACAGGTTCAGGTTATCAATACTTCTGGGCAGGTTGTTCAGGTTTCAGATGCTTCAACGAAGACAAGAACTTACACGCTTGACATGAGACAATTTGGTAAGGGAGTGTATTTCATTAAGGTTACTACAATGAAGGGAACTGACATAGTTAAAATTAATGTCCGGTAATTAGTTCGTCAAAAGGTTAGTTGTGAAGAACAAGGGGGAGGCGTAATGCCTCCCCTTTTTTATTTTATACTAAATTAGCAGTTAGAAAAGATGATCTGAAAAATGGTTAGTGAAGAAAAGGCTTACGACCAAATAAAATCAATAATCAATATTCCGGATGAAGAAGCAGAGATTGACGTACAGAATATTAATGCTTATTATGGTTCCAAGCATGTGTTGAAGAATATTTCAATGAAGATATTGCCTAAACGGGTAACTGCTCTGATCGGTCCATCAGGGTGTGGAAAGTCCACATTCCTAAGGGTATTGAACAGGATGAACGATTATATAGAAGGGTTTAGGCTGGAAGGAAAGGTTTTCTTTAAAGGCATTGACATATATAGCAATGAAATACCCATTGAAGAGTTGAGAAGCCGAATAGGAATGGTCTTCCAGAAGCCCAATCCTTTTCCTCAGTCCATTTACGATAATGTGGCTTTCGGACTTCGTATTCGTGGCATTAAAAAGAAAAGCATATTAGACGAAACTGTTGAGTGGGCACTACAGCAGGCTGCATTATGGGAAGAAGTTAAAGACCGCCTTAAAGATAATGCATATTCTTTGTCTGGTGGACAACAACAACGTCTTTGCATTGCAAGGGCTCTGGCAACAAAGCCTGAAGTTCTCCTGATGGACGAACCCACAAGTGCTTTGGACCCAATAGCTACAACCAGAATAGAAAAATTGATTTCTGACCTTGGCAAGGAAATGACAGTGGTTCTGGTAACTCATAATATACATCAGGCGGGGCGAGTGAGTCACTATGCCGCATTTTTCTATCTGGGGCATCTTGTGGAATATAGTGATACGAAAAAACTGCTCACTGCTCCCTCACATCCTTTAACAGAGAGCTACGTTACAGGTAGAATGGGTTAAAGAGAGTCCTTGTATCGGTTTTGTCGGAACTCAGACATCAGAACTGGAAGTAGATAAACGGTTGCAAGCCTGCCGCAGCAGCCTGATATACTATAATTACCGTGATGAAGAATGCTATCACATGCACAATGAAAGGAACATTCTCAAAAAATCTTTGCCATGAATCCTTTATTGATTGGGGCAGCCAGTGCAAAACCATGCCCAGAACAAATAAAAAGAAAAATAACCAGTAACCTTTGATAACCTCAGGTATAATAGATAGGTCAAAGTGATTAACTATTTGGTAGAGCATGAAATCAACCGTCTGGGTATCAGGGGCACGGAACCATAATCTTGTGAAAGTGATGAACGTGAAGGTTAGCAAGACAGCAAAAACTATAGCTATAGGATTTTTAGTCCCTGTAAAGGGACTTATCTTCCGCCAGTATTTATAGATTACAAGTCCTATTCCATTAAGACCGCCCCAGATGACAAAATTCCAGCTTGCACCATGCCATAGACCTCCAAGCAACATAGTGAGCATCAGGTTAATGTTTGTTGTGACATGTCTTCTGGTGCGGGGGTATATATAAAGCAAACCTATTATCACAAGTGTCCATACCAGTGTCATTATAATCCATAATTGGTTTTTAGCGAGAAAGAATATCACTATTGCAATTATCAGA
This sequence comes from Bacteroidota bacterium, assembly GCA_015490475.1. Lineage (GTDB taxonomy): Bacteria > Bacteroidota > Bacteroidia > JAADEI01 > JAADEI01 > JAADEI01. Next base: position 161 of record WFXT01000238.1, on the reverse strand, counting down.
ACCACTATGAAAGAACCTATGCTGCCGTGTCTGTTGCCACCAAGCGGTATATAGAGATAGTCTTTAAGCCAGTTGGACAGAGACATGTGCCATCGTTTCCAGAAATCGCCGACGTTCTGTGCCTTGTAAGGATAGTTGAAGTTCTTGGGAAGGTCAAAGCC
>WFXT01000237.1 GCA_015490475.1 Bacteroidota bacterium | reverse complement strand
TTCAGACTTCCTTCTTCTCTGGAGAAGAGTTTTATAGCATCATATCTAAAGGGCTCTGAAACACAAAATAAACTATTTTTGCGATTTGTTGATTCTTCACGGACCTTCGCACGCATATCCATGAGAATGCCAGACATAGGAATAAAAAAGTATGAAAATCTGGAAAGCAGAATTATACAAACCATTTCCCAAAAGGTTGATTCCTCAAGGTTATCCATCCAACTGACCGGTACGGGGGTCTTATTCATCCATAGTAATCAATACCTAACTAAAAGCCTGATATATTCTTTATTAGTAGCGGGAATCACCATGTTCTTCTTAATGTTCTTTTTGTTCAGGTCTGTTCGCACCAGTCTAATTATTCTCTTGGCAAACATAGTTCCGCTTGTTGCCACAGCAGGCATGATGGGTTTCTTATTTATTCCATTAAAACCGGCTACGGTATTAATTTTCAGCATTGCATTAGGAATAGTTGTTGATAGTGCTATACATCTGGTTACGCGGTTTGCTCAGGAAGTAAAGCACATCAAGGGTGCTCCTTACTCTGCTATTCAACTTGCACTTCTGGAAACAGGAAGGTCAGTAGTTTACAATGGCTTTGTGCTTTTCCTGGGCTTCCTCGTTTTTGTGCTCTCTCGCTTTCAAGGCACTCAAGCGCTTGGAATCCTTGTCTCTGTAACCCTACTCACAGGTACAGTTACTAACCTGACCCTTCTACCAGCACTACTTTTGCTTACCACAAAGAAAAAATAATACAATTTTCATCTATTTTCCTTTACCCTATGCGTAAGATTCTTCCACATCATTGAAGGAGCAGGCTTACCTGTTACATCGGTATATTTAGCACTCTTCTTGCGGTTATATGGCACTTCCACTTCACCACTAACCTCAAAGAATATCAGCTGTCCGATAGGCATACCTGCATACACCCTAACTGGTTGAACAACAAATATCTCAAGGGTCCAGTGATTGCAAAAACCCACATCTCCCTTTCCTGCAGTGGCATGAATAAAAATACCCAGCCTTCCCCTGCTACTTTTTCCCTCAAGGAATGGCACATGCTTATGTGACTCTGTATATTCCTCGGTAACTCCCAGATATAGCCTCCCAGGTTCCAGAACAATCCCTTCCTCTGGAATGATAATTTCCTTGACAGGATTTTCTTTGGCGGCATCCAGCACATCACAATCATAGACCATCAAATACTTTCCCAGGTGAACATCATAGGAATTAGAACCCAATGCTTCACGCCTAAACGGTTCAATAACTATGTTACCCTTTTCTATTTCTTCCAAAATCCTTTTATCTGACAGTATCATGGTATTGCAAAGTTAATAATCTCAATGTCAACGACATATTTACCCATAAATAACACCAGCAAATATGACTGGCTTGTTAATTTGCCAATATAGCAACTCTATAGATAATATTGTTTTGCGGTTTCATAGCATCCTCTAACCTAATATAATAAATTCCAGGTTGCAGATTGACCTTATGAATTCCAGTGTTCAATCTTTTGGAAGCAATAAGTCTTCCTATAATATCTGTAATAGTAACTCTGATAGGACTTATAGCATTAATTACAATTCCTTCTTGCGTTAACGTCAAGTGTAGATGTTGCTCAGGCTGAATCCAACTGGTAGTATAGCAATTTTTAATTTCAAGATTAACAGTATCTTGAACTGTTCCACAGCTATTTTCTAACGTAAGTGTTACGGTATAACTACCCGGGGATGAGAAAACGACTGGCACAACTGCATTTGTTGAGGATGAAGGGCTGCCTCCCGGAATGTCCCATGTCCATGACTGCGTATATTGAGACCCCGATGCATCAAGGAATATGGTATCAGATGCACATAAGACTGATGTATCACTTATAACCTGAATATCAGGAATTGGGTTTTGATTTGTAACTGTTACTGTCACAGATGCAACATTTGAGCATCCATCGGCAGATGTACCCGTAACCGTATATGTAGTAGTTGTTCCCGGGCTGGCAACTACCGTACTGCCAGTAGTTGTATTAAGTCCAGACGATGGTGTCCATGAATATGAGTCAGCGCCAGAGGCTGTAAGAGTTACGCTTTGTCCAAAACATATTACAGGATTAGCAGGGTCTATGGTTATCGTAGGTTTAGGATTAACAACTATAGCATTAGGCAAAACAAGGGTGTCGTATGCAAAACATCCATTACCTGCTACCAATTGAACATCATAGGAACCTGCAGATGGATAAGAAACTGTAACAGTTGCACCAGTAGCATAAGATGTTGAAGACCCTGGAAGTGACCAATAAAATTCGCTTGCATTAGCAGAACCGGACGCATCTAATGTTACAGACTCGCCCTCACATATTGTATCAGTAACTGGACTCACGGATGCCGAAGGAAGCCCAGAAGAAAGAAACAACCAGATATAGTGAGAGACATTAAGTCCCCACGAATTATTAGCATCTCCATAAGGATACCATGAACCATCAGACCATATTTCCCATGCCGTTCCCGGTGCAGGGGTATTATTGTGTCTATTCGTTAAAATAGCCAAAGTATCTCCGGGAGCATAAGAAAATGTTACTCCCGCATAAACTCCATTAGGTGGTATCGGAATAGGCGAAGGTAAAGGAACAACTGTTATTCGTCCACTATCAACGTCTTGCTTTATCTTGCTATATGGCACTGGCACTGAAGCCAAAACATTTCTACTACTATCCCATATAACTACATTAACTGAATTACCATTGCCTCCATCTTTACCAACCCCAAAGGCTATTGCAACACCAGTAATATAATTGAAGCCAGAAAGAACCGATGAGGAGAAAAAGTCCATTTTTCCTATGTCCTGATAACAATTATGCCCTGAAACATAAGATTGAGGAGCACTACCGCCACATGTTGTTACATATAACGTTGGTGTATCAATAGGGAAAGTATCAGCATTGGACACATTATTGCAAATCGGCGTCGGTAATACTGTAATATACCCCTGCTTAGTCATCGTATCACAACCGTAAGCATTACATGCGATTAATGTTACATCATATGTTCCAGGAGTATTGTAAATAATGTTGGATGGATTCTGAGCTGTTGAGGAAGACGGTGTTCCGCCTGGGAGTGACCAGTTCCATGAAGTTGGCGAATAAAGAGATTGGTCAAAGAAATTAACACTCTGTCCTGCATATATAGTAGTAGGCGTTCCATAAAAATCAGCAACAGGCTTTTGATTAACAGCGGGGGGTTGACATGCATTTGACGATAGCAAAGGAGACAAGAAGTTTGTGACAACCGCTATTGCCCGTGCCTTTTGGTCCTGAGTAAACATATTTAAACAAGCGTCATCACTATAGTCCATATAGTTCATAAACATAATACCTGGATATGATGGGGAGCAAGCATCTGTAGTGGGGAACGAAGGACAACCAGAAGTAGGACCTCCTTGATTTGGAGTGTCCTGACATTGGTCATCGCCAGTACACGCTCCACCATCATCACCCCAAATGTGATACAGGTTAAGGCAATGTCCAACTTCGTGTGTTAAGGTCCTGTACCTGTCATAGGGTGGACAACTACCCGTAACTGTGCAGTAATGAATAACCACTCCATAGGTAGTGTGTGAAGAAGTTACAACAGAACCAGAGGGAAACTCTGCATAACCTAAAATTCCATTACTAATCGGACCAATCCATATATTAAAATATCTTGTTGGGTCCCATGCATCCAGCCCCCCAGTGCTATAAAATTTAATGTCGTCATTTGTGGAAAAAGATGTAACTGTTGTCTGACGCCTTTCTATTCCTGTTGTGGGATTGCCATTAGGGTCTTGCTGCGCCAAACACAATTCTATCTGAAAGTCTGCAGCTATTGGCTTCCAAACGGCTGGTATATTGGCAGTATCACTGTTTAGCCGTCTCAGGTCCTTATTTACCGAATCTATCATTGCTTGAATTTGAGCATCAGTAGGATTTTGAGAAGGCGTATTATAAACCACATGAACTACAACAGGTATAGTATATACCACATTTTGAGATAATCTGCTTAGATCCACATTTTGAAGCCATGTTTGGAAAGCTTGAATAAATTGCCGTCTCATTAAATCAAACTGCGGGTCATTGGCTCGCTTTTGAAAGTCATATTCATCAGTAGCACATCTAACATACGTTGGATTTGTGTCATCATAATTGGAAGAATTACTATTTGAAGGCATTGTTGGTAAAGCACTTTGGATATTTCCATCTATGGTTCGCTGGGCAAATGTAACAGAGAACAAGCCTGCTAAAATTATCAGCGAAAGTCTCCCCCCAAGCATGTGTAATAATTTTTAGTATTATCAGCAAATTTACACAAAATTTTAAAACTAACAAACAAGAGGAACCAAGAGACAATATCCTGCATAAGCCAAAGGTCAGTCACAGACAGTAAAATCCACTTTGCGACAAAAGGAATGACCTACATTATGATTCCTTAATACCACCTCAAAAAATAGGTTCCCGTTCAAATTTCAATGTCAAACCAAAGTTTATAATTGATTTAGCTATTCCAGTTTCCATATACACTGCCATGTTCCTCGTAATGTAATATCTAAAGCCAAGTGTAGCCTCAAAGGCAAGCGGAAAAGCCCAGCTATATGCAATCCCGTCATCATAGGGATCTCCTCCATCGTCATATTGGGCTTGATTCCATCGGTATCCAAAGCCGAAAGAAAAGTAAGGGTCAATAAATTGATGTTCTGGAACAAAGTGGATCCACGACCGCAAAAGAAAACTAAAGGCAGTTTTTCTCAAATATTTGTTATAAACTTGAGATGGGTTATTATAATAGGCCACTTTCCATGATGCCTCCATGTAAGCAATATTAAAGCTAAAGCCTATTCCGAATTTATTAGACACCGACTGTTCTGCCCTAAAATGAAAAGGACCCCAAGACCTGATAAGAGAAACATATTGTGGACCATCCAACAACAAGAACATCTGAGTGGACAAATTTGGAACTCCATAGCCCACATTAAAAGCAAGGGTGCGATTTGAAAATACAGTATGTAAACCCTCCTGACCAAAAAGCGAAGATGTAATACCGCAACATAGCAAAACAGCTACGTATCTGGCTAACATAACATAAATTTAACGTTGAACCATCAGGATTTATGACGTGTTTTAATATAGGTTCTCTTTAAACCCACTCTATACATCTAATCCATATTAAACGCGTGTCAAGTTGCGACCATCCTCGTCGGTATTGGGTTTATAATTATATGGCATACGTTAGTTA
>WFXT01000236.1 GCA_015490475.1 Bacteroidota bacterium | reverse complement strand
TACTGTATCGCTTACCACTATGTGGAAGTCAAGAGTATCGTGCAAACGCCATGTATGATTAGGAAACTCATACCATTTGAAATAAACATAACCAGAGGAGAAGAAGTTGCACGCAGACAACCCAAGAAGTAGCCAGAGGCTAATTAACGTATTTCTTATACACTTCATAAAGTCTATTAATCAGGTAATGCAAAGTTAGTTTTGGATTGACATTTCGGTCTAAGGAATAGAGGACATCTTCTACGATAGAGGTTATTTCCCTTAATGGTTGAGGCTGAGAGAGGAGCTGTTGTGGTTTGCTTCCCAGATGAGAGAATTGAGGGTCAATGGAAGATAAAATCCATTTCACGATTTCTTTTGTTGTAGAAATGCTGTCCACCTCTTCTGTTGCTGTTTCTATCCATCTAAGCCATTCAGGGTCTTTCTGCGGGAGTATGTTCCATAATTCCATTGCTATTCCTTTAGCAACTCTATTGTTTTCCTGTAAAAGTGATAAGGTAAGGCTGACGGACCCTTTGCCCCAACCAGATACTGACACAGCCTCTTCAGGAGAGATGTTCAACTGAGCGGAAAGGAAAGTGAGGATTTGTTCCTCTGACAAAGGGGGCAAATTAATAATAATGCTTCTGGAAAGAACAGTAGGTAAGATGCTTGATTTGTTGCGAGCTACAAGAATGATAAATCTATCCTTAGGTGGTTCTTCAAGGGTTTTTAACATTATGTTACCACCTGTCCCCATCATGTCGGCACCCCAGATAATAATTACCTTCCTTCTGGCTTCATATTGGCGAGTCATAATTTGCTCAATTGCAAAACGTAGCTCACTTACAGGTATATGTAGGTTCCTAATTTTTTGTTCACTTGCCCAGTCTTCATATCTCAGGAACGGATTTTTTTTGAACGCCTTTTCCCATCTTTGCATGACAAGGGCTCTTCCTTCAAGCCCTTCTTGTTCTTTCTCTCTTTTACTGGCTTCAATTTTTCCGGAGGGAACAATCCACACAAGGTCTGGATGAAGAATGTTTCTTGTTTTCTTACATGTGGGGCAGGATCCACAGGCATCTCCGTCAATAGGTGATTCGCACAACAGGGCACGGGCAAAAGCATAAGCATAAGGCAAGGCATCCTCGCCAATTAAAAGGAATGTGCCGCTATCTCTGGGACCAGTAACTAACTTCTTAAGTTGTTCACTAACCTCTTCATGGGGCAATCTGGATAGTCTGATGTCTTTCATAAAAATGAAATTAAGTAATTTCAACGGCATGAAAGCAACGGTAATACGTAGGGAGCGTTTTTCAGCAGCTCATCGTCTATATAGACCTGACTGGGACGATGAAAAAAATATGCAGGTCTTTGGCAAATGTTCGTGGAAAAACTATCATGGGCATAATTATTTGCTTGAAGTAAGAGTAACAGGAGAGATAGACCCTGAAACAGGGTTTGTGATGAATCTGTCAGAACTTAAGGAAATGATCCGTAGTGTATTACAGGAGTTTGACCATAAGAATTTAAATCTTGATGTTCCTGAGTTTAGAGAGTTGTTGCCATCAACGGAGAATCTTGCCGTAGTTCTCTGGAATCGCCTGAGAAACTTAATCCCTGCAAAATTTGATTTAGAAATATACCTTGAGGAAACAGACAAGAATGCAGTGGTTTATAGAGGGAAATAGATTGGTAAGTGTCATAATTGGTTTGTTACTATTTAATAGCCTGTGGGGTCAGGATGTTACGAAAGATCAGTTAACATCCAGTGAGGCTAAGGAAATAGAACGCTTTTCAAGGCTATCTCAGGCAATATACTATGCCGATTCTCAGCTTGTGAAAAGGTTCCTTGATACTCTTGATGTTCCCGAACATATACGCTTTGCTTTGGATTATCTGGCAACTTATCGGCGTTTAATTATGAATTCAAAATATAAGTATTGCTTGAAGAAGACACAAGAGGCTATGGATAAGTTAGTAAATGAATACCAAGAGACTGTCCCAGAGCATCACTACAAATGGATTACAGGAGTTTTAAATTATGGTTATGCATCGTGTTCCTATTACCTGCAGGATTTCATTAGTTCATATTTTGGTTATAAGAAGGCTTATGATAATTTTGCTTCCATTGGGGACTCTCTTTTTTCTGCTCTTTCGCTAACCAATATGGCTACCGTGTTGACTTATGCAAATATGTATAATGAAGTTCTCAATTACTATGTTCTGGCAAAAAAATATTTCAGAAAAGATACCTTTAAATTAATTCCTTTGAGCACTAACATTGGGGCAATATACTTTTATCTTAAGCGACCTGACATAGCTCTTAGATATTACAATGATGCTTTAAGTCTCGCCGAAACCAAGTTGATAAGGGATAGTAGTAAGTTAACACCATTAGAAAAGAAACGGCTTGAATTAAGAATAGCCCATATTAAGCTTAATATTGCTTCGCTGTTTCTTGATGTAGTTGAAAATAGAAATGCAAAACATAATATAGAGCTATTAAAGAAATTGAAGGCTTCTATTACACAACTTCTTGATTCAGCACGAGCGGTTAACAATCAAGTGAAGAACTATGTTGATTTATCTAAAAATCCAGTGTTGTTCAGTGCCTTTATAAGTAATGAATTGAAATATTGGACACTCAAACACGAACTATATGATTCAAAAGATGTATTAGACTCTCTTGAAATATACATTAGGAAAGCATTTGACTTTTATGACAAATATGGTGAGTATGACAGGGATGGAGAGGCTTCTACGTTACAAATGGCTCTTGAAGTGCTTGAATTTACTAATGCAGAGCTAAAAGATATGTATAATAGATGTGTAAAATTGGTATCTCATAGGCAGAATGAGATAAAAGCCCTTGCCAGTTCTTTGACTAACATAGACATGCCCAGTCCTTCCACTGATGATGTTGATAAGTTGCTTGGCGAATTGCCGTATCAATGTAGTATGCGATATGCTGTTTCTGTGGGCATTG